>JANQSQ010000565.1 GCA_028283985.1 Rhodothermales bacterium
GACATTACGGTAGACAAAACGTCGCTCACGTTCACTACGGATACCTGGAATACGGCGCAGGAGGTGACGGTATCGGGGGCCGAGGACGACGATGCGATAAACGGGAGGGCGACGATAGAGCATTCGATAAGCGGCGGGGATTATACGGGCGTTACGGCCTCCTCGGTTACGGCGACGGAGTCGGACAACGATACGGCGGGCGTTACGATACATCCGACGGCGTTCGCGGTGGTCGAAGGCTCGAGCGAGACGTACACGATGGTTCTCGACACGCAGCCATCGACCGATGTAAATATCTCGTTGTCTTTCGCTTCGGATTCGGATGCGGACATTACGATCAATAAAACCGCGCTCACGTTCACCAGGGATAACTGGAATATGGCCCAGGAGGTCAGGGTATCGGCTGCCGAGGACGACGATGCAATAAACGGGAGGGCGACAATAGAGCATTCGGTAAGCGGCGGGGATTATACGAACGTTACGGCTTCCTCGGTTACGGCGACGGAGTCGGACAACGATGCGGCGGGCGTTACGATAAATCCGACGGCGTTCACGATTACGGAAGGCTTGAGCGAGAAGTACGCGGTCGCGCTTACGTCGGAGCCCTCCGCCAACGTAAGTATCTCGTTGTCTTTCGCTTCGGGTTCGGACGGGGACATTACGGTAGACAGGACCTTGCTCGTATTCACTACGGATAACTGGAATACGGCGCGGGAAGTGACAGTGTCGGCTACCGAGGACGACGATGCGATAAACGGGAGAGCGACGATAGAGCATACGGTGAGCGGCGGGGATTATACGGGCGTTACGGCCTCTTCGGTTACGGCGACCGAGTCGGACAACGACACGGCGGGCGTTACGGTGACGCCGACGTCGTTCGCGGTGGCCGAGGGCGACAGCGCCAAATACAGCGTGGTCCTGGATACGCAGCCATCGGCCGACGTAACGATCAGGGTGTCTTTTGCCGCCGGTTCGGACGAAGACATTACGGTAGACAAGACATCGCTCACATTCACGCCGGACAACTGGAATACGACGCAGGAGATGACGGTATCGGGGGCCGAGGACGACGATGCGATAAACGGGAGAGCGACGATAGAGCATTCGGTAAGCGGCGGGGATTATACGGGCGTTACGGCCTCTTCGGTTACGGCGACCGAGTCGGACAACGACACGGCGGGCGTTACGGTGACGCCGACGGCGATGACGGTGGCTGAAGGGGACAGCGTGAAGTATACGGTGGTTCTGACAACAGAGCCATCGGCCAACGTGACGATCGCGGTGTCTTTCGCTTCGGGTTCGGACGAAGACATTACGGTAGACAAGACCTCGCTCGCGTTCACTCCGGATACCTGGAATACGGCGCAGGAGGTGACGGTATGGGGGGCCGAGGACGACGATGCGATAAACGGGAGAGCGACGATAGAGCATTCGGTAAGCGGCGGGGATTATACGGGCGTTACGGTCTCTTCGGTTACGGCGACCGAG
>JANQSQ010000584.1 GCA_028283985.1 Rhodothermales bacterium
CGTATTCCGGAGGCAGGCTGCATCGAATGCGCCGGAGGAACTGGTGAGCCGCCCCGCGGGAATGGCCCGGCTTGCGGGCACGCAACGTCTGCTGAGCATGCTGCAGGAAGGAGCATCGCCCGAAACCGTCATCGCATCGTGGGAACAAGAAGTGCTCGCCTTTCGCGAGATGCGCGCGGCGTCGCTCCTTTATCCGTGAGGCAACCGTTGATCGGCTGCCTGTCGAGCAGTTTACCGGACTGCTTACCGAGCAGTGGGCCGGGATTTTTTCGGAGAATCTTTCTCCTCTTCCGGCCGCGCGAGAATAGCCCAGATGATCTCCAGATATCCGCCCAGAATAATGAGGGGGGCAATGTACAGCGAAACGAATCCTTCCACCTGGTTGTCGATACGCATCATCGCGTATCCCAGCACCACCGCAGCCACGCCGATCAGGAGCAGCAGATAATTCTTGCGGCGAAACACCATGCGCACACTGCGGCGTTGCTTGCGGGCCTGCGGAGTGCGTCGTCGTCCGGAAGGCTTTGCCATCTATACCATGAACAGGATGTGCATCAAAACGTACTGTCAAGGCGAACCCGACGGCTGCATTCAGGTTCCATGTTCTGGCGATCCCTTATGCGAAACACCGTGAACGATTTACCTGCTACGAAGCGCCGACGCCTTGCAACCCTGCCGGCAGCGGTTATCGCTCTTGCACTCGCAACGGCCCCTGCCGGCCTGCCGCCGGACCTCGATACCATTCTCAACGGGTCCATCTCCCGGAACGCTTTCTGGGGCGTGTATGTGCAGCATGTCGAAACGGGCGAAACCTGGTACGAGCACAACGCCTCGAACGCTTTTATCCCCGCATCCAATCAGAAAATTTTCACTTCGGCCACTGCGCTCGACGCTCTTGGAAGCGATTACCGGTACCGCACCGTGCTGTATTTCGACGGGCAGGTGGAAGAGAGCATCCTGAAAGGCGATCTCGTACTCCGCGGGTCGGGCGACCCCACGTTCGGAAGCGAGCAGGTCCGCCGCGGGGATCCGCTGAGAACATGGGCAACGGATCTGGCCAACATGGGCATCGCGCGAATCGAGGGACGTATCGTGGGAGATGACAATGCCTTCGACGATCAGCCGTATGCCGAGGGCTGGGATATCGACTTCGTCACCTCAAGGGCCAGCCGCGAGGTGGGCGTAAGCATTGGCGGCCTTGCATACAACGACAATGTGGTCCTGGTAAATATCCGGGCAGGCTCCCCGGGGCGTCCCGCCCGGATCCGTATGAATCCCGACGGATTTCTCGATTTCCGGAACCGTATGGTCACGGCCAACCGGCGGCGGGGCATCGCCATCACGACGCACCGGGACTTCAGAAACGAACGGATTACCCTGCAAGGAAGCCTCCCCCGCACGTATAACGGAACGGTCGGGGTCCCGGTCGCGAATCCCACGGCCTTTGCCGCCGCCACCTTTACAAAATATCTGCGCGAAGCGGGCATCGAGGTGCAAGGCGAACCGGTCGATATCGATGATCTGAACAATTTCCGGTACGACATGGAGCAGCCCTTATTCGTGTATGTATCGCCTCCGCTACTGGATATTCTGCACATCGTCAACAAGGAAAGCAATAATTTCTATGCAGAACAGGTTTTTCGAACGTATGCTTCCAACGGCTCTGCGCAGGGTGCGGAAAACCGAGTCAAGCGACTGTTGCGCCGAGCCGGGGCCGCGACGGGAGACATCGAGATTCGTGACGGGTCGGGATTGTCCCGCAAAAACATGATTACGCCGCGCGCCATGGGCAACCTGTTGACCTACATGCACGGACACGAACAGCGTGAAGCATTTCTTGCTTCGCTCGCCAGGGGCGGAGAGCGGGGGTCCACGCTTCGCTATCGACTGAATCGGGTACCCGTCCGGGCGAAAACAGGCTCCCTCGAATTCGTGCGGTCTCTGAGCGGCTACGTTACGACGCAGGGCGGGCAAACGCTGGCCTTCGCTGTTTTCGCCAACAACTGCTCGGGGCCATCCTACCGGATCACGCAAACGATCGACCGCATCGTTATGGAACTGGCCGCCTCTTCTTCCCCATCGTAATCCGGCGCCTGCATGCCCTCATCGCTTGTTTACATTCTCGTCGGCGCATCGATTATCGCTGTGCAATGGCTTTTGCTGGGAAGACTCCATATAGGAAATGCCTGGCCGGACGCCGTGCTGCTGTACGTAGCCTGGGCGGCAATGCAATTCGGTCGGCGAAAAGGAGCGCTTACGGGATTCGCGAGCGGGTTTTTTATGGATGCCCTCTACGGAACATGGGGTATTCAGATGTTCGTGAAAACGCTGATCGGATTTCTCATAGGGCTTTTCCGGCCCACTGAACGGGAAAGCTTCCCGGTAATCCCGTCGTATATTTTTGTCGGAAGCCTCGCCGTGGCGCTATTGCACAACGGGCTGTTTGCCCTGTTCATCGCGCTGGACGCAAGCACGAAGAACCCATCCATCGTCACCGGAGTCTGGCTTGGTTCCTCACTCTACACTGCCGCCCTTGCAGGATTGGCCACGCTCTTCGTGACGAGAACGCGCTGACGGAATCAATTTAGGGCCTGTTAACACTGCGAATCCGGGGCAGTGCGGGCGTGAAGCGCCAGGGTCTGTTAGCACCAATCGAAGCGGACTTGATCAGAGTATTCCTACAGGTGGGGACGAAACGCTTCGATCACGCGCGGAAGCGTCTCGTCCGTGATTCCGACGAGAGGCAGGCGCAGCCTGCCGTCCATCCGGCCCATTTCCGCCAGCATGGCCTTGACGGGAATCGGATTCGTCTCGTAGAAACAGGCCCGCATGGCCTCCAGCAGGTCGAAATGCCCTTGGCGCGCATCGTCGAGGCGGCCTTCCAGCGCCGCGCGAGTCAGATTGGAGAACGCCGCAGGCAACACATTGGCGACCACGGAAATCACGCCATGTCCGCCCATCGCAACCAGCGGCAACGTCATTTCGTCGTCGCCGGAATACACGGCCAGATGATCGGGGCGGCCCGCAATCAGGTCGCCTATCTGCGCAATGCTTCCGGAAGCCTCTTTGACGCCAACCACCGAGGGGATTTCCTGCGCCAGTTCGAGGATGGTGTCCGGAAGAATGTTGAAGCTGGTGCGGCCGGGCACATTGTACAGCACGATCGGACAATGCGTCTCCGCTGCGATCGCTTGTACGTGAGCCTTGAAGCCCGCTTGCGTCGGTTTGTTGTAGTAGGGCCCCACGACAAGCAGACCGTCGGCGCCGGCGGTTGCCGCCTGCTTCGAAAAGACGATGCTCTCGCTCGTGGAATTGTTGCCCGTACCTATAATGACGGGCACGCGTCCGTCCACATGCTCTATCGCGGCGATCACAAGTTTTTCGCGCTCTGCGGGCCAGATCGTGGCGTTCTCGCCGGTCGTGCCGAGTACAACGAGCGCCTCGACGCCCCCGGCGATCTGCATGTCTGCATGGCGGCGAAACGCCTCGTGATCAATCCGCTCTCCGTCCGGAGTGAACGGCGTCACGAGGGCCGTTCCGGTGCCGGTAAAAAGAAAATCGCCCATGCCTGTGCTATGGTATGATGGTTCCGGTGAAAAAGTGCGCCTGCCGCATTATGCGCCGGCGCGCATTATGATCCGAGCCATTCGGCCAGCAGATCGTCCAGCGTAAAGAGTCCTTTCCGGCCCGAAAGCCATTCGGCAGCCCGTACGGCGCCGAACGCGAAACCACGCCGGCTTTTCGCCTCGTGCGAAAACACCAGTTTGTCGAACGGGCTGTCGAGCGAAACATCGTGCTTGCCGACCACGCCGCCCAGCCGGGACGAGGTCACGTGCAGCGCATGCGCATCGATGCGCCCGTGTTGCGTTTCGGTTTCAATATGGTCCTTCCTCTTGAGCCCCTCCACAATCAGATCGGCCAGCATGAGCGCCGTACCGGAAGGGCTGTCGGCCTTGCCGATATGATGCACTTCGTGGACAGCCGCATCGTATTCCGGCAACTTGTCAAGGAGCGGCAGGATGGAGCGGACAACCTGTGCGAGCAAGGCCACGCCAATGGAAAAATTCGGGGCATAGAGGATAGCGCCGTCGTACTTGTCCACCAGCGCCTGCGCCTCGTCGAGCCGGTCATACCATCCGGTCGTGCCGATCACGGCGGGAAGACCCCACCGGCAATACCGTGCGATATTCTCCGGAACCGCATCGGGAAGGGTAAAGTCGATGATCGCATCGGCGGATTCCAGCGCATCAGGCAGATCCGGGACATCGGGCAGAGACGGGTACCGGTCGATGTACTCGTCGAACCGGGCCACGATTTCGTGCCCGCGCCTCGCAGCGAGTTCGCTCACCGCTTCGCCCATCCGTCCCATTCCAACCAATGCTATTCGCATAGTATGTCCCCGGTCTTTGTCGAGGCTACAGGCTCATAGGCCCTGCCGTCAGGCTCCCAGTTCCGCCGCTTTGATCAGGTCGGCCAGAATACCCGCCGCCGTCACCTCCGGACCGGCGCCCGGCCCCTGCACCACCAGCGGATTGTCGAGGTAGCGCTCCGTCGTATACACGACCATGTTATTGCTGCCATCGAGCCGCGCAAAAGGCGAACTCTGTTCGATAAGACGTGTTTGCACACTCAATTGCCCCTCCTCCATGCGGCCGATGTACTGCAAACGCTGCCCCGCGCCGGCAGCTTCCTCGATACGTTCTTTCCATACGGCGTCCAGTTCGGTGGCCCGCTCCATGAACTCGGCCAACGGCGCCTCGCGCAAGGGAGGCGGCACCAACGAATCGACCGAAATATCACCGCGTTCGACCCGGAGCCCTGCCTCCCGGGCCAGAATGAGGATCTTGCGCGCCACATCCTCTCCTTGCAGGTCTTCCCTCGGATCCGGCTCCGTGTAGCCCTTCTCGCGGGCGGTGCGCACGGCCTCGGAAAACTCCGTCCCCATCGCCATGCTATAGAAGATAAAGGCCAGCGTCCCCGAAAATACGCCCTCGATCCGTATCACCCGGTCGCCGCTTCGAATCAGGTCGCGCAGCGTGGAAATCACCGGCAAGCCGGCGCCCACCGTCGTCTCGTAGAGATACGGGACCTGCCGGCGGTGCGCTGCGCTTAAAAGTTCTTCGTAGAACGACTGGTCCTGCGTATTGGCGCGCTTGTTGGGCGTGATGATCGATATGGAACGCGAAAGCAGTTCAGGATACTTCGAGGCTACCTGCTCGGAAGCCGTAGCATCGATGACCATCATCCGGTGCAACCGCCCTTCCCGGAGTTGATCCATCACGGCGTCGATCCCTCCCTCCGTTCCATTTTCCAGCGCTTCGAGCGCATGAGCAAAGGGGATGCCCTCCACATTCCAGGCCATTTTCCTGGTATTGGCAAGCCCTACAAGCTGGATGTTCAGCCTGAGGTCCCGCAAGAGCGTTTCCTGCTGATTTTCCAGCATCTTCAGCAGCGCCCGCCCGACCACGCCGGCGCCGATGAGAAAGACATGCACCCTGTGCCGCACCAGCGCGAATTCATCGTGCAGGGCATGCACGGCGTGCTTCACCTCCGCATCGGATACGACCGCCGAAATGTTCGTTTCCGCCGCGCCCTGCGCAATCGCCAGCACGTTGACCCCGTCCCGTCCTAACGTGGAAAACATGCGGCCGGCCAGACCGGGGCGCTGCCGCATATTGTCGCCCACCACCGATACGATGGCGCATTGCTCCATGGTATATACACGGCCGACATCGCCCCGGACCAGTTCGAGCTCGCACTCTTCCCGGATCAGATTGGCGGAAAGTTCGGCGTTCTCGGCCCGCACTACCGTGCAGAGGCTCTGTTCCGACGAGGCCTGCGCAATCAAAAACACATTGATGCCCCGGGCGGCCAGCGCGGTCAGCGCACGCGCGGAAATGCCCGGTATCCCGACAAACCCTGTCCCCTCCAGCATAACCACCGCCACATCCCGGATCGCGGTAATGGCTTTGACATGCCCCTCCATCGTCGTCGTATCCTTCGAAATAAGGGTGCCCGGCGCCGATGGATTCAGCGTATTCCGAATGCAAAGAGGGATATTCCGGGGAAGCAGGGGGCGCATCGTACGGGAATGCAGCACTTCCGCCCCGAAATAGGCGAGTTCCGCCGCTTCCCGGTAACTCAACCTGGGCAGTGCGAAAGCCTCCGGCACCAACCGGGGATCGGCGGACAGCACCCCATCCACATCGGTCCAGATGGTAACGCGCTCCGCCTCGAGAGCGGCCCCGATAATGGCAGCCGTATAATCGCTCCCCGAACGACCCAGCGTGGTCGATACCTTGCGTACCGTGGACGCAATGAAGCCGGTCGCCACCACAATGTCACCCTTTTTGCAGGAAGCGAAACGGGCGCGGATCCGTTCATTCGTCTCGTCGAACAGTACATTCGCTTCCCCGAACGAGGCATCCGTGCAAATGATATTCCTGGCGTCCACGGCCTCTGCATCCTGACCCGCCGCGCGAAAGGCGGCCGCCACCATCGGAGCGGATAACTGCTCTCCCAGGCCGAGTACGGCATCGCGAGCCCGGTCCGTACATTCCCGAAGCAGGTACACGCCATCGAGAAGTTCGGTGAGTTCCAGCATTCTGGCCTCGAGCAGCCCTTGAAGGGAAGCCCTCTCCTCATCATTCACCAGGGCGTCTGCAACGGCAAGATGCCGCTCCCCGAGTTCGCGAAGTATGTCGCCATGGTTGCCGGCGCGCGCAATGGCCAGATCGATCGCTTCGAGAAGCGTGTCCGTCACCCCGCCCAGCGCAGATACCACCACGATACGCAACCCATCGCGATCTTCGTTCGATACGAGATCGACTGCCTGCCGGATGCGTTCCGCCGTCGCCACGGAGGTGCCGCCAAACTTGTGTATGTAAACGGGGCGTCCGGAGGGCATGGGAGGGTACGGAGTCAATGCGGGTTGGCTGCACCGGCGGGGCAAACCCGGATATCAAAAACCCGCCCGGCGACTATTTGTCCCGGCGCGGATATCCGTTCGCGGAAATGCAGTATATCCCGATAAGATACGCCGGACGGGGAAGAGGCGGGAAAGTCAGGGCCTGTTAAAACTATACAGCGATGCTCTGTTCCTTCCGGTTCGGATCAGTCGAGACGATGCGTGATTTCAACCTGATGAGGACCCCTCGCGAGATCCGGTTCTTCCAGAGAAACCTCAAGCCGGATCGGGCCCGCGGGCAGGGAAATACCTTCATACTGCACGACCCCCTCTCCTGTTGCAGCCTCCACGGAGTACTCCATCTCGTCTGCCCGGAGCCGCGCGGTCAGCGGTTTGTCGGAGGGGTCGAACCGTACCAGCACGTCATAGGTCCCTTCGCCCCTGACGTCCAGTAACCAGAACCCCTGCGCGTTGCGGCGCCATCCCCCCTGTATGAAGCGCCAGTCCTGCCGGGTCAGGACCGTCGGGTTTTCGCGCGGCGTGCCCACATGAATACGCGGAGGAGCATAGTTGTCGGGCCGGGTGCTGCTCACATCGTCGAACCAGGCGTCGTAGCGCGCCGTCAGGTCCTCCACGACGTCAGCGCGCTCGGCAGCCAGATCCGTAAGGGCGTACGGATCTTCCAGCATGTCGTACAACTCGAACGCCGGCCCCCCTTCCGGCAACGCCTCCAGCCCGAACCCGCTGCCGTTGACCAGCTTCCAGCGCGGCGTGCGCACCGAGACGTGATGGTAACGGTCCGGCGCATTGCCGCGGTGCGTTTGCAGGACAAGCATGCGATCGCCCTGATCCACTTCCTCGCCCAGCAACGCCGGCAAGAGGCTCTGTCCGTCGATCGCGCGGTCGTCAGGAAGCGCCACGCCCGCTGCATCGAGCATGGTGGGCATCAGGTCGATATGCGCCGAAATGTGATCGTCGAGGCGTCCCGGGGTAAGCCGCGCAGGCCAGCGCACCAGAAGCGGCGAGCGGATCCCTCCCTCATGCACCCCGGCTTTCATGCCTTGCATGCCCGCCACGTAGCGGCGCGTATTCGGGCCGTTATCGACAATGAACAGGACCATCGTGTTCTCCGCCAGACCCGACTCGTCGAGCCAGGCCGTGAGCCGCCCCATGTTGTCGTCGATGTTGTCGATCATGGCGAATATACGGGCCAGACGGTCCGGATCGTTCTCTTCCGGCAGCGGGTGTCCGGCCTCCTGCGGAAATCGCGCGGGGGACAGGTCCTGGCCTGCGTAGTACGCATACAGGTCCTCCGGCACGTCGTGGTACGGCGAATGGGGCGCGTTCGCGGCGATATAGGCGAAGAACGGGCGCCCCGCCGCATGTTCGGTTTCCATCCACCGGCGAGCCTCGTCGAAGTAAATGTCGGTGCAATACCCGGTCATTTGCTCCAGTTTGCCGTTGCGCAGCAGGATCGGATCGGTGTAGGCTCCTTCGCCGCCCGGCGGATCCGAGGGTTGGCCGATTCCTCCGCCCCGGTGTACGAGCGCCTCTTCGAACCCCTGGTCCTGCGGACGCATGGGGTAGTTGTCTCCAAGGTGCCACTTCCCGAAGATGCCCGTAGCATAGCCGGCGTCCCGGAGCAATTCCGCGACAGTGATCTCGTCCGGTTCCATCATGGCCCGGCCCACCCAGGTATCCACCACACGGGTACGGTAGTTGTACCGCCCCGTCATGAGCGATGCGCGCGTGGGAGCGCACACCGGACTGACATAAAACGGGTTGACCTGGATGCTTTCCGTGGCCAGTTGATCCAGATTGGGCGTCCGGAGGATCGGGTTGCCCGTAAACCCGAAATCTCCATACCCCTGGTCATCCGTAATGACGAGGATGATGTTTGGAGACGTATCGCCGGAAGGAACGGCGCATCCTGCGAGAAGAAGCAGTGGAACGAGAAATAAGGGAAAAAGGCGCATCATGTGGAAAGTTCGGATGAATCGGGAAAAATGGCGAGGAGTAGGGAAAATACTGAAAAGTAGGGAAATCATAAAAAATCAGGGAAAATGACAAAATGCAGGGAAAACATCGTCATTCGGTCAATCGCGCCGCAAGAGGCAGCACCGGATCGTTGATCTCGGTCATGCGCTCCACCAGGCGGGCGTCGAGGTACTCGATCGCGGCCCGGACCTCCGGCGTGTCTTCCGCAATCAGATTCACGCTTTCGGCGGGATCCTCCACCAGATTAAACAACTCGTCGCGGCGCGCATCGAGCAAGTCCCGGACCAGTTTCCATTCAGGGGTTCGATACGCGCGCATGTGGGTCCAGGACTGGTGATGCGTGGAATACTCCGCATAAAACCCGGTAGGCCAGTCCTCGGGCGTATCGCCCCGTAGTAGCGGCACGAAACTGCGCCCCCGGAGCAGCACGCCGGCAGGCACATCGGCTCCGCCCATCTCGGCAAGCGTCGCGTACCAGTCGAGATTGCTTACGATCGACTCCACGACGGTACCGGGCGCGGTGATCCCCGGCCAGCGGACGAGCAGCGGTACTTTCAGCGAATTGTCGTACATGTTCGGACGCTGCCCTTGCGGCACATTGTACGTGCCCGGCGGCGGGTCGGTCAGGATCCAGTGCCCGTTTCCCTTATGCCACATCCCGTTATGGCCCATGTTGTACCCGTGATCGGACGTAAAGACGACAATGGTGCGGTTCGTAAGCCCGAGTTCGTCGAGCGCATCGAGAATGCGCCCCAGGTTACGATCGATGCTGGCCACCGCCGCAAGATACTCGGGCATATAGCGGCGCAGGCGCTCCGTATCGAGCAGGGGATAATCGGGATTGGGCAGAACGGGGTCGAGTCCCTCATACGGGGCCCAGTCCTCCTCAGGCAAGGGCAGCCAGGCGGCGTGGGGCGCCCGGTAGTGGAGCGACAGCATGAAAGGGCCTTCCCGATGTTCCCGAAGAAACCCGATGGCCTGATCCGTCAGGATGTCCTGGGTGAATCCTTCATGCGTTCCCGTCACGCCGTTTTCTTCGAGGACGGGATCGCGGGGAGTGTTGCCGCCGCTGCGAAATCCGAAGAAATGGTCATACCCCATCGTGGCAGGGTGGTACCGATCCTGTGTTCCAAGGTGCCACTTGCCAACCAGTCCCGTTTCATAGCCTTCCTGGTTCAGCAAATCGACCCAGGTGAGAAGGCCCGGGTCCAGCCCGTGACCGACCTCTCGCTGAGGGTTGATCCAATCCCATATGTTCACTTCCGAGCCGTAGCGGCCTGTCATGAGTTCAGCCCGCGACGGACTGCATACAGGCGTCGCCACGAAGGCATTGCTGAAAAATGCTCCTTCGGCTGCGAGGCGGTTCATGTGGGGCGTGCGCAGGTCCGGGTGGCCCGCACCGAGCACGGCGAAGTTTTCGGGGGCATTTTCCAAAGCCTGCCCCATCTGCGCGGCAAGCGCATGGCCTTCCGCGCCCAGTGCCCACGGCGCCTGATCATCCGTCAGAATGAAGAGAATATTGGGCCTCTCCGGCGGTTCGGAGACGCCTGTGTCCTGGGCGGCGGCCGGAAATGCCAGGAAAGCAGCGAAGAAGATCGCCGGCGCCCGGAGGGTGCGGGAAAACAATAATTTCACCATAGGAACCTCTGATTAAAGACGCATGGGCAAGGACATTGGGATACGCCTTCTCTCAAAACATAAACGTGCGGTTGGCCGCGAGTTCGCAGGATATCCCGGGCCCTATGTTTTGTTCGAATGCGCGTCCCAAGGTCCCTGCTTTCGGTTGCGATTTTGCGGTTCGGCGTTGGATGGCCTTGTTGCGCGCTCCAGGACCCAATCATTGCCTCTGAACTTTGTCGATTTAATCTGAGTTTCCTTAACTAAAGACGGTACGTGTAGTTGAGTTTGAGCGAAGCGCCCCGCGACAATGTGGCCATATCGCGGTTTTCAAACAGGCCGTCGCCCATATTCCGCCAGTTGTGCCGGTACACGAGAAAAATGTTCGAACCCGGCTGTACGATCCAGCGCAGACGAGCAAAAAGGCCCACCAGGTCGCTGACTTCATCATACTGGATCTGCAATTTGGCGGAAACGGACGGCGTCGGGTCCCAGTCGGTTTCGAGTTCATAAACATTGGCGGTGAAATCGCCCTGGGGCATCGACACATCGTTGTACCCGACGCTCGTCCCGATACTGACGCCGGCGTTCGGGCGAAACGTCATCCGGAGGAAGACCTCTCTGCTGGAACCGTCCCAGAAATCCCCCCAATCCACGCTCCCGAACACGGAAATCTTTCTCCTGCCCGCAGAGAACCCCCCGATAGAATACCGCTGCACCGTGTACCCGCCGGGCAGAATATCTATCCCGTCGCTGACCCCAAAGGTGTGGTAGAGTTCTTCAAAGCGCCGCGTAAACTCGATGGACACGTTATCGCCGCTTTCAAATTCAATGTCGAGCAGTTCCACTTCCCATTCCCGTTCCTCGGGAATGCCTGTATCCATTGCCGCCAGATGCCGGTATTGTACGCCAAAGCCAAGCTGCCGTATCTGCTTGATTCTGGCCGGCCGGGGGTTCCAGTTTATGCGCGGCTCGACGCGACGGAAATTGTTGCGTCGCACAAAACCCGCCCGTGGATTGTAATCGGCGCCGAACTCCCGATAGGAAATGTGCCCGGACCAGATATCATTGGGAAAATTGAAGCGGAGACCGCGTGCGGATAAATCATTCAACGATTTGGTCGTATTCGGATCGATGTTGGAATTGCCTACCGCAAAAACTTCGAGTTCCGCATTGTTATCCCCGAAAAAGTGCCGGGTGGCGAGTTGCACATCCACGCCGAACGTGTGTCCGGTTTCGATCGAGTCTACCGAGGTGGCGCGGCGCGTATAGATGGCTCCGATCGTGGACTGTTCGAAAATGGGATGCCGGACACGGGCCACGGTAAACTGTTCGGAAGGAATCGCCACATCCTGCCCGTCTTCGTCACGGTACCGGTCATCGCCGACGCCTACCTGAAAGAACCCCACATCGGTCCGGCCGACCTGCCCCGTCATGCGGACTCCGTAGTCGATGGGAACAGGACGCCCGCCCACCAGACCAATGTTGCGCGAGAAGAACGGAGTGGGATTGCTTCGCGGGGCGAAGGAAAAAATGCCGGAGCCTTCCAGAAAGAACCCGCGCTGCTCCGGGAAACGAAGCGGGAAACGTGTCAGGTTCACGCGTCGTTGATCCGCCTCGACCTCGGCAAAATCGGTGTTGAACGACAGGGATGCGCGCAGGCTTGGCGTAACGCTGTAGTTGAGATCCAAGCTGATATCGCCGGGATACGTCACGGGATCGGCGTTTTCGGGTACATTGCGCCAGCTCCCGATCACCGAAGGAACTCCCTCGAGCCCTATCCCCTGGGAAATATCCCGTAGTCCGACAAGACGACCGGCGTAGATGGGGCGCAGCAGTCCCTCGTTGCGGCGCCACCCCCGCCATAGCATTTCTTCGTTGGCGCGCCGGATCGTGCGCTGAAAGTTGATCCCCCATTCGTCCGACCCGGGATCGAAGTTCAGCGTCCGGAAAGGTATACTGACTTCCAGCGACCACCCGTCGGGCCGCCGGGCCGTGCGCACATCCCAGATGCCGTTCCACGCGCGGCCGCCGCTTCTGAAGAACGACTCGCTGCCTCCAATGAGGATCGCATCGCCCCGCATGCCGTTGGGATTCGTCTCGAAAAAATACCCGGTGCGCCCGTCGCGGAAGGTATCCAGTATCCACATGAACCGGTCATCGGTGTACAGGAAGGCGTCGCGCCGCTTCTGATAGGCAATGACGCCTTCGGGATCGTCGTACAGAATGGCGCCGATGTACAACCGATCCCGGTCGTAGACGACCCGTATTTCCGTGGGATATGAAGGACTGCCCCCTTCAACCGGTTCCTGCTGCGTGAAGTCGGTGATCGGAATGGCCTGATTCCAGGCGTCCTCTATGATCCGTCCGTCCAGGTCGATCCGGTCGTCGTCGGCAAGCCGATGCGCCTGCAAGGCAGGCAGCCCGTCATCCGGGGATTCCTGAGCAAACACTGGCGCCGGCAAGCCTGCAAGCACGCACCCGGCCAGCAACAAGGCAGAGCCGGGAAGGCGCTTCATTGCGGGATGCGGACGGCGCGCCATCTCTATTCCTCTCTCAACCGCACCGGTACCTCTTCCCTGGCCAATCCATAGGCAACGCTTACAGCCCATGTCTGGAGTTCCTTGTACCGTTTGCGGACCCATGCCTGCAGGACGATATTGAGCGGCCACAGGATGAGACGCACTACAAGCGCCAGCATCGTGGAGACGACTGCAATGCCGAGTCCTACGAGGTCCGAGGCGGCATGCCGGTTGCCGCTCATAAAGAGTACGAAAATACCGAGGAGCGTACCGAGAAGACCCAGACTGAGCGCAATATAGACCGCCGCCGTGATATACCTGTCGACCTCCTTGTAGTTGTCATGGTCGAAACCGATGTAACGCAGCGCATAGTCGAGCATGCTTTGCGGCGTGCCGCCACGGCCCTGCTCCTCGAGCAGCCGCTCGCCTGCAAGTCGATAAGGGTTGCCCGGACGCGCGTCGCCGAGCGCCGACTGGAAATCGCGTACCCCGAGATTAGAAGGGTTAATTTTCAATAATGCCTGACTGCCTCGCCACTGACGGAAGTAGCGGACATACGCCGTACAAAGAAAGAAGAGGCCCAGTAAAAAGACGAGAGCGAGCGGAAACTCAAAGCCCTGCGCATAGCCGAACAAATCCCAGATCGAGGTAGGAAGAAAGCTGCCCCCTACCTCCTGCGCTGGCAGGACGAGTGTGGTATCGGCGGGCTGGGGCGAAACGGATTGCATCATTGTGTCGGGGGTAAAGATGAATTTGAAAAAATGTTGTGCGTGGCGAAAGAGAACAAACGGTAGAAACTACGTACTGCGGCGTGCATCTCAAAAAGGCCTTACAAGTATATCCTGCACAGCGCCTTCTTGCACTTCGACATCCCGGGCAAAGGCCTGGAGGTTCTCCTGACCAAGCAGGTCCCTGAGTTCAAGGCGATACACGCCGGGCGGCAAAAGGACCGAGAAAGCACCCTCCTGAGATACTTCGGAGCTAAGAACCTCTTCATTTCCCTGGAAGAAAATGACGCTGGCCTGCGTGGGAGAACTCAGCGGCAACCCCTCGATGACTCCCTGCACGATGGTGTTTCTGTGCACCGGAATGTCGACGCGCTTGGTCGATCCCGGGTCCGACATAAAACTGAACGTCGTACCCGTAGGCAATTGCAGCGCAGGATCGGGAACGGACGCCGGGTCGATAACGACCTGATACGCCGTACTGGGCGCCAGAAAATCTGCGCGCACGACACTTGCATCCACTCGCTGGACACGGGCTTTGACAACCTTGATGTCGAGTCCTTCCACCAAAGATTCTTCCGGGTCTCTACGACCATCCCGGTCCACATCGTAGTACGCTTGCAGTAGAGCGCTGCTGCGCATGTGGGCCTGCCGGCTGAAGCGCATAGGCCGCCCCAGTTCCATCGAGCCGTAGAAGCTCTGTCTGTGGTAGGGATTACCCGATTCTATCGACGAATGGTTATTGACGCTTACCCACGGAGCATCCAGACGCAACGTAACGGAGGCCTGCATGTTGTCGTAGGCAAGATCGTAGCCGGCGCGCAGACCAAGAGACACCTTTTTGTAGTAGGCGTAGAATGTCGCCCCCGCAAAATCCGCTTGCTCCCGCACTCCTCCGTCAGCCTGCAAGCCCAAGCGTCCGCGCAACCTCTTGAAGGAAGCCGCTCGCGTCAGCGACGCCTTCCAGTGCATGCGAAGAGATTCCGAGGAAAGAACGCTTTGTGTGCGAACAAGCCCCACCGTAACGAGAGCACTCGTCCTGCGCGGCAGGGTCAGCGTCGTGGAACCGCTCACATTGACGTTGTCGCCGCCGCTGAACGTTCTGGCCTGTGCGGCATTGAGAAACAGGCTCATACGCCGAACACCGAAGCTGAGCTGCGTCTGAAGCCGCCTCTTGTAGAATGAAAGTCGCGACTCTTCGGAAAATTCGGCTTCCGCCTGCAAGCGCAGCCTGTTGAAAGACATACGCATAGAGACCCGCGCAGCGCTGCCGCCATCATTAATCGGCAACGCCAACTCAGCACCCGTGGTCAAAAAGCCCCAGAGGTTTTGAGTTAATCCGACTGTACTGACCATGAGCGAGTCTACCCCTATGAAGGTGGCTTTCGCAGAGAGACTCCGGTTGATTCCATAGCGGGCCTGCCCGAATCCAAAAAAGGTGTCGCCGAAACCGTCGCGGCCTATCCGGATGTCGTTGAAATCGTCAAGTCCTTCCCGGATGTTCTTAAAGTCGTCAACTCCTGCTCGGATATCGTACCAGAAAGCGCCGGGGGGCAGCAGATCTTCCCCGATGAAGAGGTGACGCGTTATGGTGGTAGGGGGACCGCCTCCGGGAGGAGCAATCTCGAGCAGGGCCTGCGAGGAACCGTAATACGCAGGGATGCGCAGCGTGTAACGCCCTTGCGCGTCCGCCCGCACACGGTCGGCAAGCACCCCGCCCACCGAGGCAGCGATGATCGCGTCCGGTTCGGCAATTCCTCGCACCACCGCTTCGCGCTGAACGTACCGCGTCGAAAGAGGCATGTTACTCAGACGAATGCCGTCGTAGATCGTACGAACCGGCCATTCGTATATACTCATGCGCCCTATCTCTGCGCGTTTGAGCAAAGGAGAATCCGGAAAGTCGAGCAGGTAGTTCAGCGAACGAAACCGCGTCGTTGTCTGCCCCCCTACCATCGAAAGAGCGCCTTCGGCGGCAAGGCGCCCGCCCAACGCATTCGAATGCACCTGAAACCCTCCGTTATAACTGGGCGAACCGGCCTGGCGGTCACTGCGTGTCAGGCGGTAATTGACGTGCGTGTTGCCCAGAAATTTGCGGGAACGACCGTAGAGCAAAGGACCGTGTGCGTGATTGCCGGAAGCAGCCGGCCTGGCGGTAAATGCACTTGCCAGCGGCGCCATGGCCGTGGAAAGCCTGATGTGCAGCGTCGAAGTATCGAACTGCATAGCAGCAGGCGTGAACATCGCCTGCACGCCCTCCAGCGCAAGATAATGGCGCCCTTCGCTTGCAAAAAAGTCTTCGGGGGCAAGCTCTACAGGTTCCGATGTGTCCTGTAGTACCCGGCCCGTTGCAAAATCGACCGTAAATATACGCCCTGCATCTCTTGCCTCGATCACCGAATCCTGCGCAGAAACATTGAAACCGAGCCGGTCGAAAAAGTCTGCGATATCCAGGTAGTACCTGCCTGCCTCAAAGTCCCACCAGGCCAGTACCGGCATCGAAGAATACAGCGCGCCCGGCGTGCTTACCGTCCAGGGCGTCTCCTGTAAAAAGCGAAGGGGTCTCTCCGGCTCCTCTGTCTCCTGCGCCCAAACGATGTCAGGCACACAGCAAACGACAAAAAGCATCACCGGGATATAACGCCCGCAGCGCAACCGGATATGTCGTACAGACCACATGGGCGATCCCTCAGTTTCGTGCAAGCACACAGGACATGCACTCAGGCATAGCACCGAAGCAACCTCCGGAACCCAGGTGCAAAATGCACGCCCGGGCCCCGAAAACGCACCGCCCCAATGTGCCGCATCCCAAATGCATATCAGGTTTTTTTACTACTGCTCCGGCCTTTCTGTGCGCAGGGTTCTGTAACGATCCAGAAGAGCCCTTACTTTTTCGGTGTTTCCCGTGCGGCGATACAGGTTACCCATCAGGGTAAGGTAGGCAAGCTGATCCTCCCACTGCATCGTGTCGAATATCTTCTCGATTCGCGGCTCCAGCAACCGGGCCTGTTCCGGATTGTAGCGCGCGAGCCGCAACGCTTCGACAAAAGCCCTGCCGGTATACTGGCTCTCCACTTCGGTGACCTGCAGCAGATAGGTAAAGGCCAATGCGGAAGCTCCCTCGCGACGATGTTCCAGAGCGCGTTCGAAGAGGGTCGTAGCATATGTCTGCCGAAGATCACCCACGAATTCGGGGTACGGCGTGTTATCCGTCCCGCCGCTATCCGCGACCAGACCCCAAAGCACCTGCAGGGTATCCAGAGCGCCTTCCTGGTCGTCGTGCTCCCAGGACAGTAACGCATGATTGTAACTGGCCTCCACACGCGCGGAAGTTTGCGTCAGGCGGGGAATAAGCCAGGCCAGTCCCTGTCGCGCTCCGGGAGGATCGGTGGAAAACAGGGTTTGCAGGCTGTCATAGAGCAGCCGGTTCTCGAAGTTGTGGTGGTCCCACAGGACCCAGTCCATTTCGTTGCGGGCATAGTCTTCCTGCTCGGACGTGGTCGTATATTCCTGCGCCAGGGGCAAGGCATGGCGCACTCCCTCTCCATCCCGGCTTTCGACAAACGCGCGATACGAGCGGACATAATAGGTAAAAAGCGTAAGGCTGTCCGGCGGCGGCTGCTCCGTCTCCGGTACAAAAGCGAGGCGGGAATCGTCCAGAACCGCTTCCGAGGCTTGCAACCACGTGAGTGCGCTGGCAGGAAATTGATTCAGGTTTTCCAGAACGACAGCTACTTCCGCCCACAGCGCGTGATCGTCGGCGCGGAGAGCCAGTAATCCCCGCAATAATGCGAGCACTTCCTCCCACGCCTCGTCTTGTCTCAGCCATTGGGCCCGAACACTGTACACCTGAGCCAACTGGTGGCGGGCATCTTCATGCCTGGGATTCAGGGCCAGTGCGTTTTCGAACAACCTCTGAGACTCTGCAAGCAGCGTCCGGACGCGCAGGCTGTCCTGTTGCGCCTGAGCCTGGGCCGCTTCTACGAGCGCCAGCCGGGCCTCCGTATGAGCTTCCGTAAACGCCAATGTGTCCACCGGGGCAACGTCCGCAGAGTCTCCCGATGCATCCAGCGACGATAGAGGCGATTCCCCGTTCAATTGGTTCAGCGTGCTGTCTATGCGCTCGAACAAGGCGCGTCCTTCCAGGAAATTTTCCTCCGCCCGGGTTTCCGCCAGCACATGCACAAAGGCGCCGTGGAAAGAATTCAGCACATCCGCAATAACCAGGCTGTCCACGCCGGGAAGCGGCGGCGAAACCGGATCCATGGGAGCAGGCTCGCTTTCGGTGACAACCTCTTTCGAGGAGCCGCATCCCCATAAAAACGCGAGACACAGCGCACCCGCCAGCGGAAGTATTGCGAATCGATGCATAACGAAACTGCTTAGAGAGATGTACCAGGTGCGACCCGGACGAGAAAAACGGCTTGTCTTCCGGCTCTTTGCACAAGGGTGTTCGCATTGAGCATCAGGTATGCGGGAGCATCCCTGTCGGCCGTGAACTCGACCACGCGATCCGGATGACTCGCCATCAGCAGGGCGAAAAAATCGGCCGGGTTAAGTACTGCAGGAGGCCCTTCACTCACGGGAGTGAGAAACGTTCCGTTACTCGATATGGCCACCTGAAGAGGCTGGAGCTGGGGCATACCGGTTTCCGCCTCCCGGCTCAAGGGCGTTTCTATCTCGAACGTGGGCACCGTGCTGATCGCCACAAGCGTGGCCAGCAGAATGAGTACGATGTCTACCAGGGATTCATCCATGTTTCAACTACATGTTTTGGCGTTCCTGCCGCCACCAGGTAACGAAAAATCTGAAAAACTCCCTTGCCTCGGGACTTGTGGGAGAAAAATCCTCGCTCTCGACAAAGTCGACGCGTTCCAGATCATCCCGGTCCACGATCCCCTTCTGGAAATACTGAGCGCGCTGCTGAAATCCGGGGTCGACGAAGTAGTAAATGTCGCTTTTCCTGATCAGAGCGATCCGAATTTCCCTGTTGGAGGGGGTATACATCATCTGGATTTCGGAAGACTCGGCATTGATCGTGGTTTGCGCTCTGGCGCTGATCGCGGGAGGAGCAAAGTAAAAGAGCGACCTGATCCCGGGATCCAGTTCGGCCTGATTAGCCATGATCCATTGCAAGAGGGAGTCCGACGGAACGGAAATATCCCCTTCTCCAAGAGCCAGACTCTCCATGCGGTCTCCCGGGTTGGACGAAGATTCCAACGACGGCGCTTCCCCTCCCCCGGTGGCCCGAATGGTTTGCCGGCCAGGCCGATCAGTGAAAGAAAGGTCCTCCAGGTTGCCCGTGTAGCTGCGGGAGCCGCCCGATTCGCCGCGCAAGGACGCAAAAGACTCCCCGATAAGGTTGGACGAAAGGGACCGCGACGAACGGGAAGCATTGTTGGCGGCGTCCAGAAAGTCCTGCGTCAGGTCCAATCCCGGGTCAAAGGCGGATTGCGCGTCGGCAAAAGGCGTCAGATCCTCCTCCGCCAGCAAGACAACCTCCCGGTTGTTCTGTTGGGCCTGCGGGTCCTCAAGAGATACGTCGGAAAAGGAAAATGCCTCGAATGCCTCGGCCATCAACGCCTCAACGTCTTCCGCCAGCAGTTCGTCGGGCGGCATTTCGGGATCAAGGGGTATTTCATCCGCATCTTCTCCCAGCTCCTCGGGAACCACTTCGTCCGCAGCGTCCGCCAATTCTATTTCTTCAAAGAAAGACGACAAATCAATGGTTTCCAGCATGAGCGCTTCCAGCGTGGTCTCGGCGAAACTCCGGTCAGGCAGGGGTATGACGCCGCATACCAGCGCAAAGAGCGCAGAAATGCCGGTAAACACAAACCACGAAATGCGGCGTGTCTTTCTTTCCTCCTTGTCAGCCCAGGACAATGCCATGGAACTACGGAAAACTAATTATTGACGGTACATTGCCAGCCACGCCGGGTACACAGGTCGAGCATGGATACCAATTGCTGGACGCTGGCTTCGCCTTGCGGGGAAAGCACAAAAATCGTTTTTGCGTCATGCCTGTATGCCTGCTCCAGGCACCCGGCCAGTGCTGCGAGGCTTGCGGGAACGCAGGCCGCCTCATTCTGGGGCAAACTCAAAACCAGAAACTGCATACGGTCGTCAAACTGAACTTCATACAGCGGTACGGGCTCGCCTTCTTCCTGCTCTCCGTCAGGAAGCGCCACGTCCACTTCAGGGGTCGTCTCGGTCAACATCAGGAACCCCACGAGGAGAATGAACCCGAGGTCGATAAAAAGAAGGAGATCGGAACGGTCTTTTTCCATACCAAAAATGTTATTGACAGGAACGGGAAGCGATGCTTCCACCTCTTGTCATACTCTCGACGACAACACATCCCTCGCTGTCGATGTACGAACGAACCTCCGGCTGCTTGTGCACCATGATCACCAGCGGATCCGATTCCAGTATGTCCGGCTGGACGCATTGCGTAGCCTGCGGGACAAAGGTCCAAAGGTCCTCCTCGTAGTTCCAGAACGTAATATGTACGTCCTCTCCCCGCTGAAGAAGATGAATTTCCATAGGTCCCTCAGGATAGTAGTGCAGGAGAGACCCTAATATGGCCCCGGCAAGCGCCTTCTTCGCATCCTCCTCCACTTCGCCTTCGTCAGCCAGCAGGGGGCTTCTATCGCGTATCGTGTTGATTCGATAGTCCGTTTCCAGGTTCAACGAAACCAGCGTATTGAGCATGGCCTCCGGAAAGTATTGACTCAGCGAAAAATGTTCTTCGCTTGGATAGAGTATCAGGATATCGTTCGAGCCGAACCCGTCTTCCGTGACATCCAGAAAGGCCGCATGGGTATAATCGGGATCGTTGGGAAAAATAATCTGGTCCTCCAGAAAGCTACTTATAAAATCCAGATCATATACCTCGGCGGTAGGAAGCACACGCTGGTTCACCCTTGCATCCTGTCCAAGGGCGTCCCAAAAGGGCAAAAGCAACAGACCCGAAAGGATAAGAATACGTCCCATGGCTCCAGCCGAAATCACAAAAAATGTTTTGAACGGATCGGGCATGTTTTCAGGTGCATTACGATGGTGAACACATATTGTCCCAGGATAGCGATTTGCTTCCAGCAAAGTACGTAATGGGTTGCATGATTGTCAATTGACCGGAAGACGTGCAACGCCTTTACTCACGGCCCCGACGAAAGCCGTGTAGAGAGACAGAGCGCCAGGCGCACCCCATGGTCTTACGCATTCCATGAGCGACTTTTTAGGGGTTTTCGACAAATGCTTGCGAGGTCGGCGTCTCGTCTTTATTGTCCGCCTCGCCTATGTCCCCCACATCGCCTATGTCTCTACGCGGCGCATTCCACTCAACGGACCCCTCAGGGTTTCTGGACAAGCGTTGCCGGGGGGCCTGTGCGGACTTTGTCCCCCACATCGCCTATGTCCCTGCGCGGCGCATTCCACTCAACCGATGTCGGCAAAGGCGCCTGGCCCGATCCACGGGGCTCAAAGCGTAAAAACACAGACCGTTCTTCCGGCATGCGATCCAACGGGATACGCACCCGGCTGCGCGTGTACACCAGCGTCTCGCGGCGGCCCAACTCACGACCGTCCCCGTCATACGCCACCACCTCGCCCACAAACGGACGATCCTGCGTCTCCAACAGAAACGTCGCCGACATCGTACCCACATACGAGATCGATAGCAGTTGAGCGCGAAGCTGAGAGGCCCCCTCTCCGGGTACGTACACGCCCGGAACGCGCATCGTCACGCGGGCCGTGCGGTCCTCCGTAACCTCCTCGGGCATTTGATCCATATCTGCGTACCGGCGGGGAACGGACACGACGTCGAAGAACGCCGCATAGCCCTGCTCCGCCATCGCCGCATGCGCTTCCTCTTCCACCCCGTAACGAATAATGCCCTTCTCGCCGGGCATCAGCACCAGCACGCCCGGAAGAATGTCCACCACCCCGGACAAATCGCCAAGACGAGACGCCGATGCATCCTCGACCACGATCTCCCGGCCATTCTGCGTCGCCTCCGTATGCCCGAAACGAGCCGACACCGACACCTCCAGCGGTATCAGCGAAGGATTCGACAACTCGAACACTCCGCGCGGCTTCTCCCCGGTCAAAAACGCCACGTCGGGATAGATGCTCAGGTTCTGCTCCTCGGTCAAGCCCACGGGCAGTTCGCGCGACGTACCGAAACGCACCCCGCCCGGACCGATCGTGATCACGCGCTGGGCAGGAACGACCGTCACCGACGCCTCCACCGTATGCGCTTCCTCACGCTCGCCCGAACGCATAATGAGGTCCATATTCCCCGCATACCGCCCCGAAGGCGCGCCCGTAAGGTCCAGCTCGCCTCCAAAACGAAGCAGGCGGCAATCGTCCTCCGATAGCGTCACCTCCGTATACAGACCCCCTACCGTCTGAGACGAAAGTTGCTCGCACGACTCCGCATACGACCAGACCGGCGTAAGCACGAGCGAAGACGCCTCGACACCTCCTTCAGACCGGAGCAAGACCGGCGAAACCAGCTCGATGGAGAGGTCCATCTCCCCGTTCTCATCGAGGGGTTCGCTGCCGTCCGGCGAAAGCGTCATGCGGCCCCTGTGATACGGGCCTGAGACGTATGTCGATATCCGATCCGTCATCGGATCCAGCGACACCTCGGTGTCCGCCGACTGCGCGCCGAAATCCAGGGACGACGCGCTTATCGTTACGCCAAGGGACAATAATTCCGCCACGGGCGCAGGCGCCACTTCTATGAAAAACGCAATCTGCGCCGTCTGCGTTTTGGCGTCGACAACCTGCCAGGTGTACTCCGTTGCGGGACGTACCTCCAGGGGCGTCCCGGAGATCGTTCGCGTCGGATCGCCGTCGACTTTAAGGCTCAAGTCGGGGGGCAGCACCGGCGTCAGCGTATAGGTATAAGGAGATCGACCGCCCGTAGCTTCCGGAAGAAGGATATCCGCAATGGTCTCGCCCACCGTCAAGACGAATACCCGACCGGCTATCGAATCGTCCGCGAAAGCGAGCGGCGGAATGTCAAGCACTGTCACCGTCACCTCTGCCGAACCGTCCTCCGCATTCTCCGCCGACGCCGTAAGAAGGTATTCGTACGTCGTCGTAACAATCACCTCGTCCGGCACGTAGAAAGTGGGGGACTCTATGTCCGCTGCGCTCAGAAGCGACACGTCCGGCGTATCGCCCCGGACTGTCCATGCATACGTGTACTCCGGGTTATCGCCCGGAGCCCCGGATGCCGAGCAGTCGAACGAAATATCCTCAGAATCTTCGTACACCGAACCCGGATCCGCGCACGCCACCGCAAGCGCAGGCTTGTTCAGCACCGTCACCGCCACCTCTGCCGTTGCATCCACCGCATTCTCCGCGCTGGCCGTAAGCAGGTACTCGTACCTTGTCGTCGCATCCACATCATCCGGGACATGGAAGGTCGGCGAAGCGATGTCCGCGGCACTCAATTGGTCCGTGTTCGCCGTACCGCCCCGGGCCGTCCAGGCATAATCGTAGCTGGAACCCGCAGGAGCGCCCGACGCCGAGCAATCGAACGCGATATCCTCCGATCCCTCGTACGCCGAACCCGGATCCGTACACACCACGCTCAGGAGAGGGCGGTCAAGCACCGTCACCGACACCTCCTCTGTCGCGGGAATCGTATTCTCCGCCGAAACCGTCAACAGATACTCGTATGTTGTCGTCGCATCCACATCGTCCGGGACGTAAAAGGTCGGCGAAAGAATGTCCGCGGCGCTCAAAAGCGATGTGTCCAATGTATTCCCTGCCGCCGTCCAGGCGTACGTGTACTCGGAGGGCGCGCGCGTACCTGAAACCGAACAACCCATCTCGAAATCCTCCGACCCTTCGTATACATCAAGGCGTTCCGGACACGTTATGCTCAGCACCTCCCTGTTCAACACCGTCACCGCTACCTCCGCCGAACCGTCCACCGCATTCTCCGCGGAGACCGTCAGCAGGTACTCGTACGTCGTCGTAGCGGGCACATCCTCCGGCACAAGAAATGTGGGGGTAAGGGAAGCCGCATCCGAAAGCAGGTCCGTGTTCGCCGTACCGCCGCGCGCCGTCCAGGCGTATTCGTAGACAGAACCCTCCGGAGCGCCCAAAGCCGAGCAGTCCAGTTCAAAGTCTGCCGAACCCTCATAGACCGAAGCCGGGTCCACGCATGCCACATGCAGCTCGCCCTCATTGAGCACCGTCACCGTCACTTGGGCCGAACCGTCATCCACCTTATCCGCACTGACCGTCAACAGGTACTCGTACGTCGTGATCTCATCCACTTCCGCCGGCACCGCAAACGTCGGGGTCGGGCCGTCCGTACCGGCGATCAAACGATCCGTGTTCGCCGTCGAGCCCCGCGCTGTCCATACGTACGCGTACCCGGAACCCTCCGGAGCGCCCGAAGCCGAACAACCCAGATCGAAGTTCTCTGAACCCTCGAATACCAAAGGCGGATCCGCGCATACCACGCTCAAGGCGCCGTAGTCGAGCACCGTCACCGTCACCTCCGCCGAACCGCCATCCGAGTTCTCCGCCGAAACCGTCAACAGGTACTCGTACGTTTCGTCTCCGTCCACGGTCTCCGGCACCTTGAAGGTCGGAGCAAGGAGCGTCACATCCGAGAGCAGCGCCGCGTTCGCCGTACTGCCCCGCGCCGTCCAGGCGTACTCGTAGCCGGAACCCTCAGGCGCCCCCGAAGCCGTGCAGTCCAGCGCAAAGTCTTCCGAACCTTCGTACACAGAAACGGGAGATGCGCAGTCGACAGCCAACGCAGGACGGTTGAGCACCGTCACCGAAACCGGCGCCGTCGCGTCCCGCACGCCCTCCGCGCTCGCCGTCAACAGGTACTCGTACGTCGTCGTCGCATCCAGCGCATCCGGCACGTAGAAAATCGGCGTAGGAATGCCTGTCGCGCTGAGCAGCGACGTGCCCTGCGTATCGCCTCTGGCCGTCCACTCGTACGTATAGTCGGTATTCCCCGTATCCCCTGAAACCGAACAGACCAGAGTGAAATCTTCCGCTCCCTCGTACACCAGGGGAGGCGATTCGCAAATGAGCGCAATGGATCCAAGTTTAAGCACCCTCACCGTTACCCCGGCCGCGGCGTCTATCGCATTCTCGGCCGATACCGTCAGCGTGTACTCGTACGTTTCTTCCGCCTGTACGGTCTCCGGCACGTCGAACGTCGGATCCTCCACCGTCGCACTGCTCAACCTGTCCGTGTTCGGCGTATTGCCGCGCGGCGTCCAGGCATATCGGATGGTGGAACCCGGAGGTTCCCCCGACGCCGTGCAGTCCAGATCGAAGTCCGGCGCGCCCTCAAACACCGGAGCAGGCGTTGCGCACGCCACCTCCAGCGGCTTCTTGTCAAGCACCGTCACCGTCACGTCGGCGGCGCCGTCCTCCGCATTGTCCGCCGTGACGGTCAGCGTGTACTCATATGTCTCGTCGCCGGCCACATCATCCGGCACATCGAATGTCGGATTTCTGACGGTCGCGCTGCTCAACCTGCCCGGAACCACGGTACCGCCCCCTCCCGTCCACACGTAGTCGTAGGCAGCGCCCGAAGGCCCGCCCGAAGCCGAACAGTCCAGCGTAATGTCGTTCGCCCCCTCGTACGCCTCGGGGGAAGAATCTGTGCAGGCGACCGTTATCGGGAGCTTGTTCAGCACCGTCACGGTAACGTTCGCCACACCGTCCTTCGCACCCTGCGCAGAGACCGTCAGCGTGTATTCGTACGTCTCGTCGCGCTCCACATTGTCCGGCACATCGAATGTCGGCGAAGCCACATCCGTGGGACTCAAAAGCGACAGGTCGAATGCATTCCCCGCCGTCCATTCGTAGTCGGGTGCGATACCCTGGGGCACACCGGTAGCCGAGCAGTCCAGCGTAATGGCGCCCGCCCCCTCGTACACCTCGGGAGAATGATCTGCGCATGTGACCATTATCTCCGCCTTGTTCAGCACTGTCACCGTAACGTTCGCTGTGTCAGGCTCCGCATTGTCGGCGGTTGCCACCAGCCTGTATTGGTATGTTTCGTCGGCGGCTACCTCTCCAGGCACGGCGAACGTCGGCGTGGACCCGTTCGTCCCCCTAAGCCTGCTTATGTTCGGCGTATTCCCGCGCGCCGTCCATTCGTATTCGTAGGTGGAAGTCGAAGGCTTACCTGTAGCCGAACAATCCAGTACAATATCGTCCTCTCCCTCATACTCCGAGTACGGATTGCCTGGACACGCGATGACGATATCCGGCTTGTTCCGCACCGTCACCGTAAAATCTCTGACAGCCTCGTTCGCATTTAACGCCGATGCGGTCCACCTGTACTCGTACGTCTCGTCGGTAGTTACCTCGTCCGGCACATCGAACACCGGCTTGGCTATAGTCGCACTGCTTAACCTGCCCGGAACCACGGCGCCGCCCCGCCCCGTCCAGGCGTAGGAATAGGGGTTGACCGAGCCCCGGGCCGTGCAGCCCAGCTGGAAATCGTCGCCCCCCTCGAACAGATCATCGGGCGGACCTTCGCAATTGTCCACTATGGTGCGGGTTTTCGCCTGCACCCTCACTGAAACTTCCGACCCGCCTATTGCAACGCCGCCTGCCATTGCCGTTACCGTGTAGTCGAATTGCTCGCCCCGAAAGGGCACATCGTCCGGCGGGGTGAACAGTGGATCGACCCGGTCGATGTCGGTATTGTCCAGATGGGTTGCCGGACTCCACACCCACTCGTCGACGGTATGCGTACCCTTATCCGTACAGGCTAACCTGAAGGGAGAAGACCCCTCATACACGGTGTAATCCTCAGGACAGTCGACCGGATCGAGATTGTTCACCGTAATGCGAAAACTTGCCGCGTCGTAATTAATCGGGTTCGGATCCGGCTCGGACGGCCTGGTCACATAGACGCTAATGACGTAGTCTATGTCACGCGGCACATCGCCGGGGGTAATGAACCCGACGGTATGCCGGTCCCTGGCGGTAGAGGTCAACAGCGACGAGAGATTGCCCGCCGCAGGCGGAACGCTGGAGCGCCACCTGTACTCGTATGGCCCCCCGTCCAGAGAGGTTATATCCTCCGTTTCGCAGGTCGTAAGGTCTTCGTTGCCGTCGCCTTCGTCAATGTCGATGTCGTACAAAGGCTGAAGTTTCGAGGCGTCGTCGACCCAGCAGATGATCTGGCTTTCCTGCATCGTGATCGTAACGGTTTCCGTAACGTCATCGATACCCGGCGCCGACAGCGTGACCGTGTATTCGAGGTCTTCGGTTTGTTCGTTTTTGTTGGGTATCGTGATGTCCGGAACGTTCAACGTCGTGTGGAGCGTGTCCGTCCTGGTCAACCAGGATCCGGCCTGTGGACCTTCCCAGAGATAGGTGGGGGCATCCGGCTCCTCCGTTACCGAACACTCGAAGTCATAGGTATAAGGCGTCCCGAAAAAAGGGACTACATCGGGCAACGTTTTGTCTTCGCAGTCGATGACAGGAGCCCTCCCCCTGTTCGCCAGCGCCAAGGCATCCTCGGCGGCCTGTGCGCCTTCCCCGCCTTCGACCACCCGGACCGTCACTCTTCGCCGCGCCGTCCGAGGCGCGCCCGAGGCCGAAGACGTCATGGTCGCGATGTAATGGTACTCCTTGCCTGCGCTCCCTGAAGGCGCCGTAAACAACGGAGACGACAGGTCCGCCGCCTCCAGAGGATCCATACTCGTGCCCCACAGACCCTCCCACTCCCATAGTACCGACGCTTCGTCCGCGTCATAGTTCATACGAAGCGACAAGGGATCCACCCCCTCGCAGTCG
>JANQSQ010000503.1 GCA_028283985.1 Rhodothermales bacterium
CTTCCTGGAGATTGCGGGCGTGTTCGAGGGCGATGGGCGAGAAAATCGGGATGCCTTTTGCGCCCCGGTATATGCGTGGATACGGCAGGAGGAGGGCCTGGCGCACTGCTTCCGCGGCGCGGAAACGCGCCTGTAGATCGCTACGGGTTACATTGTCCGTTCCTTGCGGATCCAACCCGGCGCGCGTGATTGTCTCGATGCCGAGTGTGCGATCGAACAACGGATAGGCCCGGCAAACCGTCCGGACGATGGAACTACCCTTCGGGCGCCAGCTTGCTTCGAATGCCGCGTATGTATCGGGGTTGGGCGCCGGACGCGGTACGGGAGGGGCGGATCCTGCGAGTGCGGCGTCGTTCCGGAAAGCGGTCAGGATACGGTCATCCGCCACGAGGAATACATTGGCGTGCGGGCCGAACAACGGGATATGAAAGGTCATGCCGCCGGAGATCCCGAGAAAGATCATGCGATCCCGGTCGGCGATCCGCAGGGTTTCCATCCTTCTGCCGATAGCCGGCTCGAACAGCGTAGCGACATTGCGGCGGGCGCGGGCGTACCCGTCGGCGGAAACGATGAAAAGAAGAGGAAGCCGGACACCGATACGGATGGTTCGGGTACCGCCCGGGCCGGTACATGCCAGCGAGAGTTCGTCCCGCTCCTGCGACCAGGCGTCTTCGAGCGTACACCCGATCAGCGAAGTTCGCCATTCCGCGATCAGGGCGCGCAGCGTATGGTAATTCGCGATCATGCCTGCGTATCCCGTTCCGCGGCGTCCAGCGCCCGGATGATCGTGTCGCAAGCCCCGTCGAGGACGTCGAAGGGAATGGTAAGCGGAGGGGCAATGCGCACCAGGCAGTCCGAGTAAAGCGTCCATCCGAGCAGCACACCTTCTTCGAGACACCGGCGCACTGTCCGGGCGGTCAGGTCTGTATCGCGAAGTTGCATTCCCAGCATAGCGCCCCGTCCCCGCACTTCGACGATCGACGGATGGTGTAAACGCTGACGAACCCGTTTTTCTATGGCACGGGCCCGAACGGGAAGTTCCTCGTCGACGATCGCCTGCAGGGCGGCCAGTGCGGCGGCGCAAGATACCGGATGTCCTCCGAATGTGGTTACATGACTCAGTGGGGGATCCCGCCGCAGCGCCCGGAAGCGTTCCGCGCTGGAAATGAATGCCCCAAGCGGCATGCCGCCGCCGAAGGCTTTGGCGATCGTCAGAATGTCGGGAATGACACCGAACTGCTCGAAAGCAAAAAGCGTTCCGGTGCGTCCGAATCCTGTTTGCACCTCGTCGAAGATCAGCAGGGCGCCGGTTTCGTGGCAGCGCGCTCGCAGGGCCCGCATCCAGTTGTCCTCCGGTATGTTGATGCCGCCTTCCCCCTGAATCGGCTCTGTGATCACGCAGGCCGTTTGTTCGTCGATGGCCTGCAGGGCGCGCTCGTTGTTGAAGGGGAGTATGTCCACGTTGGGCAACAGCGGACGAAAGGGGTCCTGGTACACGTCTCGACCAGTCACGGACAGGGAACCGTGCGTGTCCCCGTGGAACGACCCCTCGAAAGCGATCATCCTCGATCGTCCCGTTCCTTTTTTTGCCAGCTTCAGGGCGCCTTCATTGGCCTCTGTTCCGGAGTTTGTGAAATAG
>JANQSQ010000619.1 GCA_028283985.1 Rhodothermales bacterium
AAACTCTGCGACATGGAACGCTGGACCCGCATGTCGATCCAGGCACGGAAACGATTCGAAAGCACATTCGCGCCGGAACGGGTACGGGAGAAGTGGTTGAGAGTGATAGGTTGAAACGAAATTGAGAGCGGGCGGACATGCCCGGCTTTCACCAATACCGGGGGGCAATGGATCAAAGCGCTCCCTTTCTCCCGTTTACCCATCTGTTGACAGGCTTGCAATAAACCGTGTACCTTTTCCCTGCAAGAGAACGGAACACGTACGGCTAAGATGGCGGCGCCTACCTCGAACGAATCGGCGAACAGCGACCTCGCTTACCAGGAGGAAATCCTGCAGAGCGTTTCCCGCACGTTCGCCCTTACGATCCCGCAGCTTCCGGATAAACTGCGCACCGTGGTAGGCAACGCCTACCTCCTTTGCCGCATCACGGACACCATTGAAGACGAACCTGCCCTGTCCGCCGGGCAGAAGCGGGCTTTCGCGGAACGTTTTGCCGAAGTCGTTGCAGGCCGGATGGAAGCAGAGCCTTTCGCGCGGGAACTCGGCGCATTGCTGTCGGCTTCCACGACCCCGAGCGAGCACGACCTGATTGCCAACACCGTCCGGGTCATTCGCGTCACCAGCGGATTCAATACCGTCCAGCGAGGAGCGCTCGAACGCTGCGTTCGAATCATGGCGGGCGGCATGGCGGAATTTCAACAAAACGCCACGTCCGAGGGCCTGAACGACGTCCCGCATCTTGATCGCTATTGCTATTATGTCGCCGGCGTGGTCGGCGAAATGCTCACCGAGTTGTTCTGCGACTATTCCGCCGAGATCAATGCACGGCGGGAAGAATTGCTTCCGCTGTCCGTCTCCTTCGGGCAAGGGTTGCAAATGACCAATATCCTCAAGGACATATGGGATGACCGGGATCGCGGCGCGTGCTGGCTTCCCAAGGATGTCTTCCTCGCCGCCGGTTTCGATCTGCGCTCCTTATCCCCCGGCCAGACCGATCCCGGTTTCATCAAGGGATTATCCGAACTCGTGGCGATCGCCCGCCGGCACCTCGAAAACGCGTTGCGGTACACGCTGATCATACCCTCTCGCGAAACCGGCATCCGCCGGCACTGCCTGTGGGCATTGGGTATGGCCGTCCTCACCCTGCGCCGCATTCACGCAACGCCCACGTTCAGCAGCGGGCAGGAAGTAAAAATCTCCCGGCGCAGCGTGTGGACCGTCGTCGTCGTCACCAGCGCCCTGGCACGCTGGAACCTGGCGCTGAAATTCCTTTTCGGGGCGTTGACCCGAAGGCTGCCTTCTTTCTGAATCATGCTACCGCCCAGACCCGTGCCGCCAGCTCAGTGGATTTGGGCGGAACCTCCAGGGCCTAATCAGGAAATTAAATCTATTTATCTTGCGCATATGTATTTTGTTCTGTGTTATAGCAAAATTGAGATGCCTCGACTTTCGGGCCTGAAAACATGCCGGGCTCGATAAGGATTGAATCGGTCACATGATGAGCGCCGAGCCAAAGAATATCCCTTCTTGCTATAGCCCGGGCTATGCAAAGGCCCAGGCCCTCGACCCGGAGATCGCCGCCAACTACATCGCCCATACGCAGATCGGAGACCCCGACGCCGATGCAGTAATCGAAGAAATGGCTTCTCTGGACGGGGGAACGGCAGCGCGGTTATTCAGATTGGGGTTGAATACGGAAGATCCCGCGGAGAGGGAACACATTCTGCGCGATGCGCCGTCCGCGCTGCGAAACTTCCTGAGAAAGTTGGACACACCGCCCGATTGGGTGGACGCTTCTGCCTATATGCCCGGCATTCGCATGTTTCACAGGAACTCGCGGCTGGTCCTCGGCGCATTCGTAGGAGGCGTTTTAATAGAGGGTTTCTCCACGAACATCAGTAAGTCTTTCCTGGTAACGGGGCGGTTGCGCGAATACGGCGTCCGGCGTTTAAAACAGAATAACCGCCACATGATCGAGCTATTCATGCCTGGCGGCATGGAGCGAAGCGGAGACGGCTGGAAGTTGTCTATCCGTGTCCGGCTGGTCCATGCACAGATCAGATACCTGTTGAACAAATCCGTCGAATGGGATACGGAAGAGTTGGGCGTACCGATTAGCGCCGCGCATATGGGATTCTCCGCCGCCGCTTTTTCGGCGAGGTTACTAAAACATTTGAAAAGTCTGGGAGCCGAATTCAACGAAGAAGAACGCAAGAGTTTTATGAAGGTCTGGCGCCATTCGGGATTTTTGATGGGTGTTCCCGAGACTATTTTGTTCCGCGACGAGCAGGAGGCATTGCGGTTATTCGATGTCGGGCGCATGTGCGAGCCCGCCAGTGAGCTGGAGGCCATTGCAATGGCGAATTCCCTGATCAGTTCCGCTCCGTTAGTGATAGGCATCACGGACCCCCTCGCTCGTCGTGATTTGGCAGGGTATGTGTACCGTGTTTCCCGAGCACTCATCGGAAATACGCTCGCCGATGAACTGAAGTACCCTGCGAACAAGACCTTTGGAGTACTGGAATGGTTTCGGTTGCAATCCCGTTATTCCCAAACGATGAACCGGCTATTCCCGAAACGTAATCGGAATGACAGTTTCTCCCAGTTTACTTCCCTGCTTGAAGCCTCGGCGTTCGATGCGGCGGGCATAAGCTACAGGCTTCCTGACGATCTGTATGCGGAAGAATCTCAGCAATGGTGAGGCCATCGAACCGGAAACAGAACAAACAAAGGGGATTATATACAAAAGTTGCCAAAGGGCTTCGTAGTCATTTGCTGTCCAACATGGTGTGCAGGTTGCTTGGGGCGTGATTCTCCATTA
>JANQSQ010000640.1 GCA_028283985.1 Rhodothermales bacterium
TAGCCACGGGCGACACGGACACCGGGATCGCGGTGCTGGAAGAGGCAGCCCGGCTCGAAGAGTCTCTGCCGTACGAGTTCGGCCCCCCGGCGACACTTATGCCGCCCCACGAACTCCTCGCGACCGAGCTGGCCGCGCTTGGCCGCCACTCCGACGCGCGGGCCGCCTGGGAGGAGCAGCTCGCCCGTACTCCGAAACGCGCCCAATCGCTGCTGGGCCTGGCCGGCGGCGCCATGGCTCTGGGCGACGAGGTCGCGGCGCGTGAGGCCTACGCCGTGCTCGCAGAGGTGTGGGCTGGGGCGGACAGGGGTATTTCAGTCCCGACGGGTTCCGGCAGGTCCAGGAGTCCTGGTAGTCCGTGAGTAAAGCCGCCCGGGCGCCGAGAGCGGTGAGCGCGCGAGGCTGCAACTTTTAGTCTCATCAAGCCCAATGACTAACTCCGTACAGGGCTTCCCCAATTCCGTGCTTCCCCGTCGCAACCGCCGCCGATACGGTGCCCCTTTAATCCCCGAAATCGTCGTTTTGCGTAATTTCTACTCCTTTTTTACTCCATTTTTAATACTTTTTTACACATTGCAGGTATTTATGGATACGGATGGCTGCATGGATTTACCCGCCCTTGCGAACCTCCCGGCCCGTTTCGTCGTTTTTCGACGCGCCCGGTGCGCAAGCGCTCCCATGCGGCAGCGGCTCTGCGCCTTTTCTCCACAAAATCCGTTCGAGCCGTGGCTCTTGCTTCGATCCGCAGGCAATTGGCCTCCACGGACACTTTTCTCAAGGCATCCGCATGGTGCAAGCGGATGGATCCCCGGGCGCCGTCCACCCTCCAGGTGAAAGGACTGGCCGGGTCCGTCTCGTCTTTCCTGCTCGGACAACTCCACGAAACCGCAAAGGCGTCGAAGAGCCTCTGCGTCTACGTGGCGCCGGACGAAGAAATAGCGGCCTGGGCCTTCGGAGACATCGCCCAACTCGTCGAGGAAGACCAGGGCGTCGTGCGACTGCCGGCCACCGGACACAAACCCTACGATACCGAACAACTGGACGATCCGGCCCCGATCATTGCCCGGGGCGATGTGCTCCAGCAGATAACCGAAGGGTTCCGCGGCCTCGTTGTAACCAGTGTCGAAGCGCTCGCGGAAATGGCCCCGGCGACGGAAACGGTCCGAAACCGGACGATTTCCATCGCCTCGGGGGGCATATTTTCCCCCGAAGACCTTGCAAACCGCCTTGTGGAGCTGGGTTTCGAGCATGTCGAGTTCGTGGAACGGCCCGGAGAAATGGCGCTCCGGGGCGGCATCCTCGACATCTATCCGTTTACCGGCTCGTGGCCGGTCCGGGCTGAATTCTTCGGCGACGAGATAGAATCCCTGCGGGAATTCGATCCCCGGTCGCAACGATCCGTCAGCCGCCTGACCGTGGCCCGCCTCGTCCCGAACATGGGGAACGACCTGTCCGGCAACAGCGCGCGCGCTTCTGTCTTCGAACAATTCCCCGAACGAACCCTCCTCGTCACAACGGACGAAGAAGGACTTGTAGAGAAGGCCGCCGAACAGTTCGACGCCGCTGCAAAAGCTTGGCGTCATACACTGGACGAAGACCACGAGGCGCCCGCCCCTGCCACGCGGTATCTCTCCGCCGGACTCTTCGAGAAATCCCTGCTCCGGTACAATCGGGTGCTGCTCGGTTCGTTCGCCGGCGCCGGGGAAGAAACGCTCCGATTCGACGCATCGCCGCAACCGGATTTCAATGGAAACATCGACCTGCTGCGCACCCGTATTCTGGCCAATGCCGAACAGGGCGCGCGTGCGTTCATCCTTTGCGACAGCCGGGGACAGGAGGTCCGGCTGTCCGAATTGCTTGACGACGAGACCACGCAACAAAGCGTCCGCATCTCCATCGAATCGCTGCACGAAGGATTCGAAATCCCTTCGCTCGGCCTTGCCGTCTACACGGATCACCAGATATTCAACCGGTATCACCGCCCCTCCGCGCGCGGTCAGAAAAAACGCTACGGCGGCCTCAGCCTGCAAGCGCTCAAGAATCTCTCGCCCGGGGATTTCGTGGTGCATGTGGATTACGGCATCGGTCGGTTCGCCGGGCTCCACCGCATTACCGTACGCGAGAAACAGCAGGAATCCGTGAAAGTGCTTTTCCGGGACGAAGATGTCCTGTATGTCAATGTCAACGCACTGCACAAACTCCACAAATACTCGGGCAAGGACGGTCGTCCGCCTGCGCTCACCAAACTCGGTTCCGGGCAATGGGAACGCACGAAATCCCGCACCAAGCGCAAGGTCAAGGACATGGCGCGCGACCTGATCGCGCTCTACGCAAAGCGGAAGCAATCCGCCGGGATCGCTTTTTCCCCGGATACGGTCTGGCAACGGGAAATGGAAGCCTCATTCCGGTACGAAGACACGCCGGATCAGACCACCGCGACGAATTCCGTCAAAAGCGATATGGAAGCTCCGGTGCCTATGGACCGGCTCATCTGCGGAGACGTCGGGTTCGGCAAAACGGAAGTCGCTGTCCGGGCGGCGTTCAAGGCAGCGCAAGACGGCAAGCAGGTGGCCGTGCTGGCGCCCACGACCATCCTTGCCGCACAACATTTCGAAACCTTCTCGAAAAGGCTGAACAAGTATCCGGTTAAAGTGGAAATGATGTCGCGTTTCCGTTCCGGCGCCGTGCAAAAGCAGATCGCCGGGAAAATCGAGGAAGGAGCCGTCGACATCGTGGTGGGCACGCATCGCCTGACATCGCAGGATATCCGGTTCAAGGACCTGGGACTGCTCATTATCGACGAGGAACAGCGCTTCGGGGTAGCCGTCAAGGAACGCCTGCGGAAGTTGCGCGCCGAAGTGGACACGCTTACCCTTACGGCAACCCCGATCCCCCGAACCCTCCAGTTCTCGCTGCTGGGCGCCCGCGACTTGTCGCTCGTCGCCACGCCGCCGCCGAACCGGCGCCCCGTCAACACAGAGATTCACACCTTCGACAAGAATCTCATCCGGGATGCGATCCTGTACGAAATCAGCCGGAGCGGGCAGGTATTCTTCCTGCACAACAACATCTGCAATATGGACGAAATGGCTGACAGCCTGCGTCTCATCGTACCGGATGTGCGCATGCGGACAGCCCACGGGCAGATGAAATCGAGCGAACTGGAGCGGGTCATGACAGACTTTATCGCAGGGCGTTTCGACGTACTCGTGAGCACCAGTATCATCGAGAACGGCCTCGACATACCCAATGCCAATCCGAACATCGTCAATCGGGCCGATCGGTTCGGACTCGCCGAATTGCACCAGCTACGGGGGCGGGTCGGGCGGTCGGACCGGAAGGCTTTCTGCTACCTGCTCGTTTCGTCCATCCACGGGCTTACGCGCGAGGCGCGGCGCAGACTGCAAGCCGTCGAAGAGTTTTCCGATCTGGGAAGCGGCTTCCATCTGGCCATGCGCGACCTGGACATCCGGGGAGCCGGAAATCTCCTTGGGGGCGAGCAAAGCGGTTTTATCGAGGAGGTAGGCTTCGAAACCTACCACAAGATTCTCGAGGAGGCCGTGCTGGAACTCCGGGAAGAAGAATTCCCGGACGTACTGGACGAGGAAACGGCCCCCAGCATCCCCGAAACCACGGTGGACATCGAGGAAGACGCTTTCATCCCGGAGCGCTACATCTCGAACAACGTGGAACGCCTGAACATCTACCGCCGCATCAGCGAAGCCGCGGACGCCCCGGAATTGGTCACCATCCGCGACGAGATGCAAGATCGTTTCGGCGCCCTCCCCGCCGAGGTGAATCACCTGTTTGCCGCGGCCGAAATGAAATTCCTCGGCCAGACCCTGCGCCTGCCCAGAGTGCTTTTCAAGAACAAGCGGCTTTTTCTATATATGCCCTCCCAGGAAAACGATCCGTATTTCCACGAGCAACTGTTCTACGGTTTTCTGGAGCGGCTGAGTGGACTGGACCGGAGGTATGTATTGAAGGAAACGAAAAGCCGGACGCTTCGGGCGATCGTACAGGAGGTCCCGAGGCTTTCCGACGCCCAAAAGATTCTGCGCCGCCTGCAGCCCGAACCGGCAAAAACGGCGGCATAAGCGCCCCGATAAGGATGCTCTGAGTAATTCCGCGAAGTTCAGAGTCTGCGAGAGGTGCGCTGGCAAGGAATGACGAAGCAATAACCGAATCAAGCACGGGCCGCGCAGGCCAGCATCGCCTTGTCACGGAACCAGGGGCGCGGGTCCATATCCGCAAGCTCGATCCGTTCGATATCCGCCTCGCCGGCGATGGACGCTATTTCATCCGTGAGATCGCCCCCCTTGAGGCAAATTACCCCGGGCCGCCATGTGTCCGCAGTCATGGGGCCGGCGAAAGGCCGCGCAATCCGGTCATGCCATCCCCATAAATCCCTGAGCGGCGCCGTAGCGCGCGACACCGAATAGGCGCATTCGGCATGCGGTTTTGCGGCGAACGTTTCTGCAGGGCCGTGCCAGACCGTGATGTTCGCGAGCCCGAGCCGCCGGATCATGGCGCGCAGGGCCTGTACCTTCTTCCCGACCTTGTCCACAGCAACGACCCGGATATCCGGGCACGCGATCGCAAGAGGAACAGCGGGAAGGCCTCCCCCGGTACCCCAATCGACCACCATCGCCCCCGGGGGAAAGCGCCGGTGCGTCAGAAACAGGCAGTGCAGACAATGCATCCGGACCGCTTCCGCATCCGCGTCACGCGAAATGAGATTGATGCGCCGGTTGAAATCGAGGAGCATCGCCTGATAGGCATTCAGGAGACGCCGCTGCTCGTCGCTCAGTGCCCTAAAAGGATCCCAGGACATACCGGGACCCTCAGGTAGCTACGGGCGAAGGAGACGGCTTCCTTGCCGGGCGCTTCCGCAGCATCACCAGGAGCACCGACACATCCGCCGGGCTGACCCCGCTGATGCGCGACGCCTGCCCCAGATTGTCCGGGCGGATTTTCGACAATTTCTCCCGCGCTTCCAGCGTGATATGCTCGATAGCCTCGTAATCGAAATCCTCCGGCAGGCGAAGCGATTCCATCTCCTCCATCTTCCGCACCAGGTCGCGTTCGCGGTCGAGGTATCCCTCATACCGCAGATCTATCTCGATTTGTCGTGCTGCGGATTCCGTCCCCGGCGACGGCGTGACCAGTTCCTCCTTGCGGCCTATATGATCCAGCAGGTCGTCGAGCGAGACCTGGGGGCGCTTCGCCAGTTGCATAAGGCGCTCGGGACGCCGGACAGGGTCCGTGCCCACGTGCTCCAGGTAGGGATTCACTGCGTCAGGCGATACGGTTACTGCCTCGACGGCCGCACGTGTCGCCTCGATCGCATGCCGCCGGGCCTGCATCCGTTCGCAGCGGGCGTCCGTTGCAAGACCCAGCGCATGACCCAGCGCCGTCAGGCGTTGGTCGGCGTTGTCCTGCCTGAGCAGCAGCCGGTGTTCGGCCCGCGAAGTAAACATGCGGTAGGGTTCGTCCGTGCCCTTGGCCACCAGGTCATCGATGAGCACGCCAATGTAGGCCTCCGACCGTTTCAGGACGACCGGGTCTTCGCTCCGCAAGTACCGCACTGCATTGATCCCGGCCATGAGCCCCTGTGCGCCGGCTTCCTCGTAGCCCGTCGTGCCATTGATCTGTCCGGCGAAAAACAGTCCCCGGACCCGCTTTGTCTCCAGGCTGTACCGTATCTGATACGGAGGAAAATAATCGTATTCGATGGCGTAGCCGGGACGCAGCATGTGTACCTGTTCGAGACCGACCACGTGGCGCAGCGCCGCAAACTGCACTTCTTCCGGAAGGCTGGTCGAAAAGCCGTTCACATACACCTCATAGGTGTTGCGGCCTTCCGGCTCCAGAAACAACTGGTGGCGGTCTTTTCCGGCAAATCGATCGATCTTGTCCTCGATCGACGGGCAATACCGGGGACCGGCGCCCTCGATCCGCCCGGCGAACATGGGACTCCGGTCGAATCCTTGCCGCAGCGCGTCATGCACCTCGGGAGACGTATAGGCAATCCAGCAACTTATCTGATCTTCCGGAAGCCGGTCGGTAAGAAACGAAAACGGCGTGGCCGCCGGATCTCCCGGCTGTTCCTCCAGCCGGTCATAGTCGATCGTGCGCCCGTCGATACGCGGCGGGGTGCCCGTTTTCAACCGTCCGCTCTCGAAACCGAGCTTTTCAAGGCACGCGGTCAATCCGGTCGAGGCGCGCTCGCCCATGCGCCCGCCCCCGTATTGGCGTTCCCCGATATGAATAACCCCGTTCATGAAGGTGCCGCTGGTCAGAATGACCGTCGGGGCATGAAACGTCTGCCCGATCTGCGTACGTATGCCCATCGCCCGCCCCTGCTGCGTACACACTTCGACAGCCATATCGGACCGCATGAACAAACCGGGAATGTCCTCCAGTTCCTCCCGAACCGCCGCCGCATATGCTACCCGGTCGCACTGCGCGCGCGGCCCCTGCACGGCGGGGCCTCTCCGCTGGTTCAGCATCCGAAACTGGATACCGGCGCGATCGGTCGCCTTGCCCATGATGCCGCCAAGTGCATCGATTTCACGGACAATATGCCCCTTGCCGATGCCGCCGATGGCCGGATTGCACGACATCTGCCCGATGGTTTGCAGGTTCATGGTGACCAGCAACGTGCGCGCACCCATGCGTGCGGCCGCCGCAGCCGCCTCGGTCCCGGCGTGTCCCCCGCCAACCACAATCACATCGTATGCAAAAGGATGCATGGCTCCGGTTTTCGATAATGCCCCGTCCTGTGTACCCGCGGAAACGCCGGTTCGTGCATGGATGGAAACGACCTGGGCGGCCAATGGCTCCCGCCGCCCAGGGCCTGACAGGAAAAGAGACCCCGCAGAGCGCCGCTGCATAGTGGTAACAGGCCCTACTTTCCTATGCAGAACCGGGAGAAAATCTGATCCAGCACATCTTCGTTCGTGATCTCTCCGGTGATGGCGCCGATCTCATGCAAGGCAACGCGCAGGTCCAGCGCCAGAAGTTCGCCAGTGCTCCCGGCGCCGAGGCTCCGGCGAGCCGCCTGCACCGCATCGAGCGCCTTGCGCAGGTGATTGCGATGCCGCTCGTTCGTCACTACGAGCGAGCCCTCGGAGAGGCTCAGATCGCCGCCCGCCGTTTTGAGCAGGCGGGCTATCAGAGGTTGTAACTCCTTTTCGTCCCGGAATGCCCGTTTTGCCGACAAGGCGAAGACCTCGGGTTGTCCCTCGCCATTGATCGGCCCAGTATCCTCCTTCAGGAAATCTGTCTTGTTCGCCACCAGAAGTACCGGGGGAGCGCCCCGCTCCGCTATCGCCTCGATAAAAGCCTGCTCGCCCGCATCCATACCTG
>JANQSQ010000646.1 GCA_028283985.1 Rhodothermales bacterium
GATCCTGAAGATATTGCAGAAGATATTGTTGAAAACCTGGAAGCGGGTCTGAGTAGTTTTCGCACTGTGCTCGCCGGTTTGCAGCAGGCAGAATAGTCGAATGTCAAAACGAATGACACAGCCCCGGGATGCCTTGCCGGTTCTGGACGTATGCGGTGTTGCCCGCCGGTTCGGCAGGCGGCTCCTGTTCCGGGACCTTTCGTTTTCCTTGTCCGGCGGCGAGTGCCTTGCCGTGACCGGCGTCAACGGATCCGGCAAGTCCACCCTGCTTCGCATTCTGGCCGGGGTGATGTCGCCGAGCGAAGGAAGCGTTTCGCTCCGCGTGAACGGGACCGGCCTGTCGCAGGAAGCGCATCCCCTGCATGCCGGCCTCGTAGCGCCGTACGTGAATGTATACGCAGGGTTTTCTCCTCGGGAGAATTTGCGGTTTATCGCCCGAGCCCGCCGCTTTGCGAACGAGGAGCAGCGGATCGAGGAAACGCTCGCATCCGTCGGGTTGGCCCGCCGCATGCACGACCGGGTCTCCACGTTCTCGTCCGGCATGGTGCAGCGCGTCAGACTGGCGGCGGCGCTGCTTGCCGATCCGCCGCTTCTGCTTCTGGACGAGCCGAACGAACATCTCGACGAAGAAGGCCGCCGCATGATGTCCGCTGTCATCGAGGACAGACTGCACGCCGGCGCGATTGTGGTCGTGGCCACCAACGACGAACGGGAAGCGAAACAGTACGCCCGTACGGTGTGTGTCGAGGAGTATCGATAGTTCCTCCTGCCGCGATACGGCCCGGAAACGGTTTTCGTTCGTGCGGCTATTGTATCAATGCCCACGAGAAGAAGGCGGCGAACAGGGCAAAGCTAATGGCGAGGTGTCCGCTCGTAATCCATTTCAGCACATCGAGGCTGGCCTTCAGGGAGGCATCGTCTGAACCTACAGGGCTTATTTCTCTGCGCACAGGCGTTTCTATCCGGTGAGGAAGGCGGCAAGCAAAACGAGGGTAAGAGCTGCTTGCGTACCGACAATCCACCTGATGGCGGCGAACTGGGCGTTCATACTCTCTTTATGGGCGTTCATACTGTCTTTCAGGGCATTCATGCTTTCTTTCAGCGCGTCGATGTCCTGCTTCAATGCAGCGAACCGGGTATCCATATTCTCTTTCAGCGCGTCGATGTCCTGCTTCGACGCGGTTTCGCCATGTTGCTCCCTGATCGCTTGCGCGATGGCTTTTGCCTGTTTCTGTTCGACGCCTGCGGCGGTAAGGTTTTCGGCCATGGAAAGAGTGTCTATCATGGCTTATACGAATGGTTTATAAAAAATGATATACCGTTTGCGGCATTCTGTTTCCTTAAGTATCCGGCAACGGCCCGGGGACTTTCACATTCGCGTCACCCCCAGGGCGGCGATATCCACAGCGTCCGCGCCTGCCTTAAGGAGGGCGCTTGCGGCCATGCCCACTGTGGCTCCTGTGGTAAGGATATCGTCCACGAGCAGAATCCGCAGTCCGGCAACCCGTTCCGGGATCGGCACGGTGAATGCGCCGTCGAGGTTATCCAGCCGCTCTTTCCGGGAAAGCGCCGTTTGCGAGCGAGTGGCCTTGCTCCGGACGATTACTTCCGGCGCAACAGGTTTTTGAAGGGCGGAGGCGATGCCCCGGACGAGATACTCGCTTTGATTGTATCCCCGTTCGCACAGCCGCATGCGGTGCAGGGGAATGGGTACAAGCAGGTCCGGTGCGGGGCGGTACACAAGGCTTTGGACGAAAGCGTGGCCGAGGATGCGCCCCAGCCATATGCCGTAGTGCGGCCGATTGCCGTATTTCAGCGCCTGGTGTATGTGTTGCAGGAATCCCCCCTTGTCGAACATCCACAACGCGAATGCGCCGTCGATGGCGGTACGCATGCCGGGCAGACGGTAGATTCGCTCCCGGACATCGTCGGCGTCGGCGCGGTCGGCATTGCGCAGGCAACAGAAGCAAAGAAGGGTCGAGGCGCCCGGGACGGCTCCCCCGCAGTGCAGGCATGCGGGGGGGAAAGCCAGACCCATCAGACCCTGTCCCACCGCCCGTGCAGCTTTTACCGGCGTGTTCCACAGGCTTCGTACGGGTACAGGCATGTGCGGCTTCGGGACATCGTTTTTACGGCGGTGCAAAACATGCAGCGATTTTCATATATTAGACACCCAAGATTGATTTGCATAACCTCCTGCAGACCCTCGGCCCACGGTTTTTTTTCGACCGGAGACCCCGGGTCATGCACGCAAGCAATACCGAATCCGATGGCGGCTCCCGTACGGCGCGGAATGATTATCAAGAACGCCAACACTCGTCCCGTCGAAATAGATATGGCTTCCCGCCGGATCACCGTAGCTCCCGGTGAAGCGAGGATGATTACTGCGGAAGAAGTGCGCGACCCCGCCCTCCGAAAAAACCTGCAGGTGCGCGCCATATCGATCGTGCGTCCGGTTACGACGGAGGAAGAGGAGGCTTTTCGCAAGGAGATTGAAGAAGCCGGGAGCGGTCAGTAATGAAGGTGCTTGCGTTGGAGCCATGGTACGGCGGCTCCCACCGGAATTTCTTCGATGGGCTGGTGAAACATAGCCGCCACGAGTTTCACACGGTCACCCTCAGGGCCCGTTTCTGGAAATGGCGCATGCACGGCGGCGCCGTCACGATGGCGCGCAAGGCGCTTAAGGCCTTCAAAGACGGTTTCA
>JANQSQ010000649.1 GCA_028283985.1 Rhodothermales bacterium
GAACTCGGGTATCCGGTTATCGGGGGTGCTGCGGCAAGCGGGCCGGAGGTCTCCGGGCAAACGCCGCCCGCACAGCCTCCCTGTCGTCGAAACGCTTTGCGTCCGTTCCGGCGATCTGACGGGTTTCGTGCCCCTTCCCCGCCACGAGCACAATGTCCCCCGGACGGGCAAGGCGCCCCGCTTCGGCGATAGCCTCCCCGCGGTCGGTAATGAGAAACGCACGATCGGGATCGGCGAGACCTGCCCGGATATCCTGCATAATCCGGGCAGGATCTTCGGTACGCGGGTTGTCGCTCGTAACGATCAGATGGTCCGCGAACCGTTCGGCCACAGCGCCCATCATCGGACGCTTCGCGCGATCGCGATCTCCTCCGCAACCGAAAACGCACCATACATGGGCATTGGGAGACCTGACGGCAGTAATCGCTTCAAGCACAGCTTCAAACGCCGCGGGCGTATGGGCGTAATCGATAACCACATGCGTGCCGTCTTCGAATCGAATGCGCTCGAAGCGCCCCGGCGCAGGCCGGGCCTGTTCGAGTGCGTCCAGCGCCTCGCCGGCATCGTATCCCAGCGCCGACAGCGCGCCCCAGGCCGCCAGCAGGTTGTACGCATTGAACCTTCCGGCAAGCCGAAAGCGGCGCGTGCGCCCGTCGACACGAAGAACCAGTCCCTCCATGGTGTCGTCGACGACCTCGGCGCGGATATCGGCCGTGGCGTCCAGCCCGTACGAGGTACAGGCCGCGCGCGTATCGGCCACCATACGGTCGCCGGCCGGATCGTCGGCGTTGAATAGTGCGGTCGCGTTGGCGTCCAGCCGGTCGAAAAGCGTCTTTTTCGCCGCAAAATATGCGGAGAATGTGGTATGGTAGTCGAGATGATCGTGCGTAAAATTCGTAAACACGGCCACATCGAACGCAATGCCCCGGACCCGCTCCTGATCCAGTGCATGGGAGGACACCTCCATAGCGCATGCATCGCATCCCTTGTCCGCCATACGG
>JANQSQ010000512.1 GCA_028283985.1 Rhodothermales bacterium
AACCTTCCTTGCAGGCGCCGGACGCCCCCTACCGTGAGATATATCCTCCGGTCGCCGGAAGTATCTGATGGGAGAACGGGGTGGTCATCCGATCAGCTCCCGACCGGTCGGAGCCGGTCAAGCGGGGTGAAATCCGGACGGAACGCCCCCTGCTCGATGCGATACACGCGGTCGGCCCGAGGCAGGAACGCAGCCGAATGCGAGGCCACGATCGCAATGCAATCCTTGCGGTAGCGGTCCAGCATATCCATGGCCTGTTGCGCCGTCGCGCTGTCCATGGCGGAAGTGGGCTCGTCGAGCAGGAGCACCTGCGGATCGCGCACCAGCGCCCGCGCCAGACCTACCAGTTGCTGCTGTCCGCCGGAAAGCGCGGCGCCCCCTTCTCCTACAAGGGTCAGGTAGCCGCCGGGCAACACGTCGAAAAAATCCGAGATCCCTAGATCCTCGCATTTTCGTATGGCTTCCTGCGGGTCGATTGGAAGGCCCAGCCGGATGTTGTCGACCAGCGTGCCGCTGAATATCCGGACGTTCTGAGGCACGACGCCAAGCATATCCCGCCATCCGGTCACGGAAAATTCGTTCCAGTCGCAGCCGTTAACCAGCACCTCGCCCGATTCGGGCGCCGCAAGACGCTGCAGCATCCGCAATAGCGAAGACTTGCCGGATCCCGTGCTCCCGACAATCAACATGAGTTCCCCGCAATGGCAGGTAAACGAAACATCGCCGAGCAAGGTCAACTGACCGGGGTAACCGAAGGTAACGCAGCGCGTCTCAAGACGGCGTACGAAACCGATAGGGCTCCTTGCGGCCTCTTCCGCAAGGTCGTATTCGGGGCTGAGCGAGGTAAACTGATAGATCCGGTCGAAAGCCACCTTCGCCTCCTGAAAATCCACGTTCGCCGTGGCCAGCGCCTGGGCGCTCGGTACGATCATCCCGATCATTTGCAGAATGGCGACCATCGCTCCCATGCCCATGGCGTCACCGAGCACGAGAATCGACGCCCACGCAAGTACGCCGGTGACAATCATAGCGCCCGCCATCGCCAGCACGCCGCCGAACTGTACGGCAACCCGGCCCAGGCGATAAATCTCTTCCTGCAGGTGGGTGTACGTATCGCGCATCAGCCGGGTAAACACCGACTCGGCATTGGCCGACTTGATCGCCTCGATACCCCGGATGGCTTCAACGTACCCGCTCTTGTTCAGCGAATGCGCCGTCATAATGCGCTGCTGTCCCTTCACGATGGGCTGGTGGAAATGTCGGGACACCAGTATAAAAAACAGGAGCGCAAGAGCTACCGCCCCGGCAATCTCCGGACTGTGCGCGAAGATGAACGCCATCCCCGCAACGAGAACCAGCGCCTCAATGACTACACCGCCCAGCACATGCGTTACGGTTTGCTGAAGCCGCTCGGTGTCGTTCAGGCGGGCGATCAGGTCGCCCGTCTTGCGCGAACCGAAAAAGGCATAGGGAAGGCGAAGCAGGTCGTCGAGAAATCGTCTCGTGATGCGGTTATTGAACGCGCGGGCCTGCCCCAGAAGAAGCAGTTGCCGGACAATGCCCATTCCCGCCTGCGCCGCCAGCACCAGCAGAAGAAGCGCCAATCCGACAGCAAGTTGCTCCACGTTCCGTTGCGGGAGTATGTCGTCAATGAGCGCTTTGGAAAAGAAGGCCATCGCAAGACCGAATGCAGACACAAGACTGCCAAGCGCAACCGACAGAGCAAGGGGGCGCATGTCTTCCCGGATGGCGTCCCGCAACCATTTCCGCTTGGCCGACGCCCGGCGATTTCGAGTCACGAATCCGCGGCCCGGGCGCAATAGCAGCAGCGCCCTGCTCTCCCATATTTTTTCGAGTTCTCCCGCATCATACCAGACAAGACCGGCCTCCGGGTCGCCAATAAGGAAGTCATCCCCGAAACACCCGAAAAGAATCACGTAATGCTGGCGAATCCCGTTCAGCACCACATGCAGCACCGCCGGCGCCTCCAGCCCGGCAAGGTCGTCCATCCCCGCTTCGTAGGGATCCGATATGAGGTCGATTTTACCCGCCGCCTGATGCAGACCCAGCAGCGTGGCGCCCTGCGACATGGTGCCGCTAAGGCTGCGCAGCCTCTCCATGGTTTCCTCGCCCCCGAAAAAACGAACGATCCAGGCAAGGCAGGCCACCCCGCAATCGGACTGGTCGAGTTGCCGGACGATCGACTTCGCCACCCGCTTTGTCGTTTCCCTGCGGAGGTTTCCGCTTCGGATCATGACCCCTTTCCCCCCGCAGCGGCTTCCGCGATTTTCCCGATCGCCGCAAGCCCCTCGAACGCCCTCCGCAGCCGCCCGTCCGGACCGTACACAAGCGTCGTCGGGACTACATCGATGCCCAGGTTTTCCCCAAGCACCGAGGCCGTATCCCGGAGTACGTTGAACCAGGGCACTGTATCGATTCCCGTTTCCCGGGCAAACTCCCCTACCACGCCAGACTCTTCCCAGGCCACGAAAAACACGTTTTGCTCCTCCAGAAGCGCCGCGTTCTGCCGAAACGCGCGCAATTCCGCGCGGCAGTACTCGCAGGTGGTCGTAAAGAATACGAGCACGACGCTTTGCTCCCCGGTGGAGTGCAAGGGTACAAGCGCCCCGTGCAGATTCACGAGATACGCCTCCGGAAGCCGGAGGCGACGTTCGGCGGCTTCGAGGCGTTCGTTCCTTATATCATGGGCCTGCACCCCAAGCCACGCCACCACGCCAAGCATCGCTGCTATAGCCAAAACGGCTCCGATCTTCTTCATCATGTGCGCGCTTAAAAAACGGAAAGAAGGAAAAACGTGAATCCGGCGACAAGGAGCGCCGTGCCGCCGCCATAGGAGACTATTACCAGCAGCGGAACGTTGTGCGGAGAAGTGTCGGCCACAAGGCGAATAGCGTATACCAGCGCCGCCGCGTACGCAACCTCAAAAAGATTGAGGGTTCGTAAGAGATAGGAAGCCCACATATTGCCCTGGTCGATTTCCACGAGATTCACGGCGGCAAGCGGGTAAAAAAACGTGCTTGTATCCGGAAAAACGAGCATCCAGGCAAGACGGATCAGTGCAGCTGCAATCCATACGACTTCCGCGAGGGAGGCGGCATGGAAAAGATTGGAAAAGCGCGCGTTCCACGTGATGATTGCAGCGCCCAGAGCAAGGCACGCCGCCGTAAAACCGATCTTCATGAACACATACAGCGGCGTGAACGCGTACCCTATCCAGCGGAGCGGTCCACTTGCCCGTGGAAGTTGCGGAATGCCCTCTTCGGCAGGCGGCGTCCGCACATACTCGTCGGTTATCCAATTGATCACGACGTACAGCACCGCATAGAAGAACGGAAGCAACCAGAACAACCATTTGTCGGGACTTTTTTTCGACGTACTGTCAGCGGGTGCAGCCCACCCGCTGCGGGACAGCGCAGGCTGCGCCGTATCGTTTCCGAATGTCATCGCAGATTCCTTAATACCGTATTTCCTGGGACATACCCATCGACAGCCCCGATTCCTTGCCGGCGCGTTCGAAGGATGTTTTGCAAAAGAGAAAAGACCATCAGGGATGCGGGGGCGGATACGGGATGTATCCGCCCCCGCCGCGCATCAACTTCCGCAGAGCGCATAGCACAAGGCATTCCCCACCAATCCCATCGGGTTGAATGGCCCGGGACCGGAGCATAGCCACCAGGCCAGAAGGTACTGCGGGGACTTTCCGTCGCATGGGATATCGGCGCCGCCGGATACGGCGGCCATTCGGATAACGTCAAGAGTTTTCATGGTCAATCACCGTTGAATTTGGGTTGGATAACAAAGGACTTCAGCTTCCGGCAAACTTGCAGATCACAAGCCCTCCTATGGCGCCGGCCACATAGCCGGCGGCTGCGATCACCGTGGCCGTCCCGCCCGTGGCAAGCCCGATCGCAAACGCTCCGACGATCGAGCCTGCGGCCATCGACGACGGAATCGTCACTCCAAGGGTTGACCAGATGTTTTTGCATCTGCCCCCGACAAGCTGCATTTGTTCAAGCGTCAATGTTTTCATGGTTTTCACCTTGTTAAAACGAGTTTCGAAATAGCAACGGTCGCATAGCGTCGAAAAGCACCGACCTACGCGACGCCGACTTCTTCCATGCGCGCCTGTCTGGCGCACAGTACGATGTCGGACCAGTGTTGCGCGAGTGTTCCATATGCGCCGACCAGATCACGCAAGTGCGATCTGCGTTCGGCTGCATCGCCGGTCAAATCAATCGGCGCATTGCATTCCGGCTGCGTAACAAACCGCTCCAGAGTACGCGCCAGGCGTTCCAGATCCGACCGCATGGGCGAAATCGATCCGGCCGGACCCGACAACGCATGTTCGATGTGCAGCATCAGCATCCCCGTGGACCGCTCTACGGCGGTCCTACACGCAAGATCGAAGTCGGGTTGGTCAAGCGATCCATACGCCGCCAGACGATCCCCCAGATCGTGCAGTCTGCGAGGAAGCCGATCAGGCTGCAAGGCGTCCCATTCCTCGATCAGGGCGGTCAGGATGTCGTTGATCCTGAACCCCTCGAAATCAATCTCCGCCGGAAACGGAACACGCTCCCGCGGGGGGCGATGCTCGATGGCGTATCCCTCGCAGAATCCCCGGAGCAGCAGGGGGAAAACGGCTTCCAGGATTGCGCTGAATACGCCGTCCTCGTTGCGCCCCACGGGCATGAATGGCGGAAGCATTTGCCGGTTGTCGATGCCCACATTCATACCGAGACAGAACAACCCGTTGCCGATGGTGCGGCGTGCAACGAGGCGGCCTACCTCGCGGGTACGCATGCCTTCCGCATATCCGCACCGGACCAGTCTGCCAAGAGAAGCCCCCTCAAGAAACAGCCTCGATACATTCGACCATGTGCCGGCATCTCCCGTATGGCCGATAAAGGTAAGTCCAATCCCGGCGTCCGGCAGACGCCGCAGCAGTTTCGGTTGCAAGTCATCTATGACGATATCCTCTCGAGAGGATTCATCCAGCAACCGTACCGCCGGGCGCCCAAGGAGCGTTTCGTGCACTTCGATAAAACTTGCTTCCATCGCCTGCTCCCAATCGCAAGCTCCGAACCAGTACTCATTGGGATCGGCGCTCGAAGAAAGGGCTATGCCAGGCCGGGTATCCGGCCCCTCGAAGAGAGGCAGCTTCGTATCGTCATCGACATGCACGGAAAGCTCGCCTGCCGTGGCCAGCAACAGCGCATTCCGGTTCGCCCCGTAATTCGTGCCGCACGCTTCATGCCCATAGAGTGCGAAACGCAATATGTCCGGGCTGCAACCGGTCTCGTAAGCCAGCGTGCGTATCAGGTTTGCCC
>JANQSQ010000012.1 GCA_028283985.1 Rhodothermales bacterium
ACAAGGCAAAACAGCCCATGCCGCCCGGGCGCATCTCGGGCAAAACGCCATAGCAGCCGCTGCGAGAGACATCGAGCGCGCCATGGCGCTTGACTTCGACCGGGAGGATGTTTTTCTGGGATACCCTACGGTTACCGTAACTACCATAGCGGGAGGTGCGGCCCGAAACGTCGTGCCGGACCGATGTACGTTCACGCTCGACATCCGGTCGACACCGGCCTACACACACAAGGAGTTGATCGATATCGTGCAGGATGCGCTCGAGTCGGAGGTGCAGGTGCATAGCGAACGGATCGTACCCGTCGCCACGGATGCAAACGAACGGATCGTCCGCGCATGTCTGCGGGCAATTCCCGATATCGAACCCATCGGATCTCCCACGGCGTCAGACTGGATCTTTCTGGCCGATGTCCCCACGGTCAAAATCGGCCCGGGATCGAGTCAATTGTCCCACACTCCGGAAGAACATATCCCGATCGCCGAAGTGCAGCGCGCCGTGGAAGTCTATCGTTCCGTCATTGAAGCATATTTCGAGCCATGATACACCCATCGTCCCCCCCTCTCTGGAAAAAATCGGACGCAGCCGCAACACTCGAAGACCAGGTGATGCGATTCACCGTCGGAGAAGACTACCGGTGGGATACGCTCCTGTTGCCGTACGACATACAGGCAACCCGTGCACATGCCTGGGGGCTGGCGGAAATCGGGATACTGACACAGACGGAATTCGATGCGGTCACCGAAGCACTGGATGCACTGGCGGAGCAGGAACGCGCCGTCCGCCCCGAAGACGAGGATTCCCACACGGTGATCGAAAACTGCCTGACGGAAGCGCTCGGCGACACCGGCAGGAAAATTCACACGGGACGCTCCCGAAACGACCAGGTGCTCGCCGCGCTGCGATTGTATCTCCGGGACGCCCTGCTGGAAATAATGCGGCAAACGGCGGACATGGTTCGCATCCTGTGTCAGTGGGGTAACGAGAGAGACCATTGGCTTATACCCGGCTATACGCACATGCAGCGCGCCATGCCCGCGACGGTAGGTTTGTGGGCAATGGGCTTTGCTGAACTGCTCACGGTCGATATCGAACGTTTACAGGAAACAACGAAGCGCATCAACGTATCCCCGCTCGGATCAGCGGCGGGATACGGGGTGCCAGCCCTGGCGCTTCCCCGCCAGAAAATTGCCCGTAAACTCGGCTTCGACGGAGTGCAGGAGCATGTCACTGCCGTACAGTTATCGCGCGGAAAGCTGGAACTGGATGTGGTTCATGCGCTCGCGCAAATTGCGGGGACATGCAATCGCCTTGCTGCAGACATTGTGCTGTATCACACAGCCGAGTTCGGTTTTCTGAAGCCGGCCGATACCTACGGCACAGGGAGCTCCATCATGCCTCAGAAGCGAAATCCGGACGTGCCGGAACTGGTGCGGGCGTCATATCACCGGATTCTTGCCGAAATGCAGTTGCTGGCGTCCCTCCCGGCAAATCTGCCGTCAGGCTACCATCGGGACCTGCAACTCACCAAGGAAGCGGTCCTGCGCGCCGTACACACGGCTTCGAACGTAACGGGCGCAATGGCCGTGGTGCTCCGGAATATGCGCTTCGACAGGGCGCGCCTTGACCAGGCTGTATCCCCCGATCTGTTCGCCACTGCCCGCGCCATGGGTATGGTGCAAGAGGGAGCGCCGTTTCGGGAAGCCTATCGCCGGACCGCCGGCGAACTGGACGCTATCCGGAAACCCCCGGCCCAGGAAGCGCTGGAAACGTATCGCGTAGATGGATATCCCGGGCAGTGCCGGCCCGATCTCGTCCTGGAGCGACTAAACCGGATCCACGCGGAATCGGACAAAGCGAAATAAATTCCGCATCGCTACCGGTTCCAGTTCCACTCCGATAAGGGCGCAAGAAAATCGTGCGCCGTGAGATCGTAGTGCATAGGCGTCACGGAAACATGTCCGCTCTGAACCGCAGCGATATCCGTGTTTTGTCCTTCGTCAAGGTTGACAAAGGTGCCCGTCATCCAATAGTACGGCCGATTGTTTGGATCGACGCGCTGGTCAAACGATTCCTGCCAGCGGGAATGCGCCTGACGTGTAACCAGCATACCCTTGATGGACGATAGCGGAAGAGGCGGAATATTCACGTTCAGCAGAATGCCCGGCGGCAAACCCTGCTCCAGCACTTTCTCCGCCACAGTGAAAGCGATCTCCTGCGACGCCTCGTAGTCGTGGGCGTCCCAGTCGCAGAGAGATACGGCCGCCGCGTCGATACCCAGAATAGCGGCTTCCGTCGCCGCGCTTACGGTACCCGAATAGATCACGTTAAGGGCCGTATTCGCCCCCCGGTTGATCCCGCTGACGACAAGGTCCGGCTCGCGGGGCAGCAACTCCCGGATTGCCAGTTTCACACAATCGGCCGGAGTGCCCTGCACGCCGTAGACACGCGTTGCCCTGCCCATGTTCGCATCCACGGGAAAAGCGCGCACAGGATCGCGCAGTGTAATCGCATGCCCGACGGCGCTTTGTTCCAGAAGAGGAGCCACCACATACACATCCCCCAACCTGACCATGGCCTCCGTAAGCGCCGCAATGCCCGGAGCGTTCACGCCGTCATCGTTACTGACAAGAATGAGCGGTCGGGGTCCATGATTCGAATCCATGCAAATGCCTCCTCACATTTTGCGCGTACGCAGCAGGCTGCCACGCCGTCAATAACTTTCTTCTCCGGATGGAAAAGCGCGGGTGCGCACATCCTGCACGTAATGTTGCACCGCTTCCGTAATCGTTTCTTCAAGATGGGCGTAACGCCGCACGAACCGGGGATTGAAATCGGTGTTCAGGCCCAGCAAATCGTGGGTAACAAGCACCTGTCCGTCACAATGCACACCGGCGCCGATGCCGATAACCGGGATCGAAAGCGCCCCCGAAACATCGCGCGCCAGATCTGCAGGGATTTTTTCGAGCACAAGGCCGAAACAACCTGCTTCTTCCAGTAGCTGCGCATCTCTCCGGATAGTATCCGCCTCTTCCGTGTCCTGTGCGCGCACACGATAGGTGCCGAAGCGGTAAATACTCTGCGGAGTGAGGCCGAGATGACCCATCACGGGAATGCCGGCGTCGGTGATACGCTGCACAGCCTCGAGGGCCGGTTCGCCGCCCTCCATTTTCACCGCATGCGCGCCTGCCTCTTTCATCACCCGGACGGCCGAGACCAATGCCTCTTTGGAATTACCCTGATAGGATCCGAAGGGAAGATCCACCACTACGAGCGCGCGCCGCACCGCCCGAATGACGGACCGGGCATGGTAGATCATCTGATCCAGCGTGATAGGCAGCGTCGTTTCGTACCCCGCCATCACATTGGATGCCGAGTCGCCCACAAGAAGTACATCTACCCCGGCGGCATCCAGAATACGCGCCGACGTATAGTCATAGGCCGTCAGCATGGCGATCGGCACGCCGGCGCGCTTCAGGTCCTGCAGCGTTTGCGTCGTGATCCGCCTCGCGTCAAGCGCACCGGTAACTGATTCGCTGCTCATGATCGGCTTCCTCTTCCCTTTCCCGGCGCGCTCGGCAGCCTGCTTCGAGACACCGCTAATTCGCGTCCGAAGCGGCCGCTTCCCCGGCTGATTCCGCTGCTTCCCCATCCACATCCAGGCCCAGCGTACGGGCCACATCCAGTGTGATGTCCCGGACGGTTTCGGGGTTGACGAACAGCAGAAGAGGTTCCGTACCGACCCGCGTGCGCAACACGATGTCGAGACCGTTTGCGCCCGCCACCTCATTGATGGCGTCCTGTATTTGTTCCAGAAGCGGCTGCATCAGTTCAGCCTGACGCGCAGCCAATTGCTGATCCTGGTCCTGGGCTTCCTGCTGAATCTGCTGCTGCAGTTGCACCAGTTCCTGTTCGCGCTCCTGACGACGATCCTCGGAAAGGAGGGACTGCTGCCGCTGGTATCGCTCCAGTTTGTCCTGATAGTCGGTATACAGGGCCTCCAACGCTTCCTGGCTGGCATCGAAGTCGGTCTGTAATTGCTGCTGAACCTCCTGGTACTGCGGCATATTGATCAGGACAACCTCATGATCGGTGAAACCAATAGAAAGCGCTTGAGCATGCGCATCGGACGACCCGCCGGTCGTTGCAAAAGCAAGCAACACAGCGGCAAAAAGAAGACATCCTGCAGATATGCGTTTGAACATAATAGATCGTTGACGTTTTCTGTGTGATTCGTGGCTTCAACGGCAATACGCAGTACCCGACACACATATGTTTCGAGGCGCAGCGTGTGGACAATCAATTTTGACTGTCCGTGTCGATGCCAAGTTCCTCAAGAACATCATCGCTCAGATCAAGCTGGTCCCGAGCATACATGAAGATATAATCCCCCCCCTTGTCGAACACATAGTCGTACCCGTCACGAATAGCCACCGCCTCAATGGCTTCAAGCACGCTTTCCTGAACGGGGCGCACCAACCGTTCCTGCTCCTGAAAAAGACGTCCCTCCGGGCCGAAGTACTGCATCCTGAGCCGTTCTATCTCTTCTTCGGCCTGAATGATTTCGTCGCGTTGCCGTTGCCGTTCCTCGTTCGTATAGAGCAATTCCCGGGCCTGGTACTCCCGAAAGAGTTCGTCCACTTCGTCGCGCTGCTCCTCGATTTCCTGCTGCCACTCCTGCGCCGTACGGTCAATTTGCTGCTGTACCGTCGCGTATTCCGGCAATTGCTCCAGGATATACTCCGAATCCACATAACCCACCTTCTGCTGGGCATATACCGGAGCAACCGAAAGCATCGCCGCAAAAAACAACGACACAAAAGAACAGGATGTATGCATGGCCCTGCGTTTTAGAATCCTTGCCCAAGCGTAAACTGGAATCTCCACTTTCTTGAACCGTCCTGGCCGGAAAAAGAAAAATCGTCAAAATTATACCCGTAGGTTACCTCGACCATCCGCAATATCGGGAGGTACATGCGCATCCCAACGCCGGCGGATCGAAATAGTTCTACAGGGTTGTACAACTCGAAACGATCCCAGGAATTCACCGCATCAAGAAAAATATAGGGCTGCGCCGAGAGCTGCTCGGTCTGGATAGCCAGCCATTTTATTTCGGACATGTATTTGTTCAGAACGGTCCCCCCGACCGCCTCGTCGCCAAGACGAGGACCTATCGAAGAAATAGGGTAGCCGCGCATGTACACAATATCCCGTCCGAAATAACCATAATACGATTGAGTATCGAACGGCGACCCGCCCACAAGGAAGCGTTCGAAGTCCACCCGATCCCCCGTCAGCGAGCCCACATATCCGAAATCGGCGCCGAACCGGACGGACAGTTTGGAAGCCAGCGGCACGTTCCACTCCGTCTTGAAACGCGTCTTGTGATATTGCACAAATCCGGGGACCGGCGGAGCGATTTCAAGGGACAACGAAAAATTCGACCCGCTGGAGGGAAAGATCGGATGATCCAGCGAATTTCTGGAAAGACTCTGCTGGAATGTAGCGATCCGACTGACGCCTTCGGGAATCGAATGGAAGAGCTCCTGGTTGTCGTAATGCTGATAGCGGAGCGCGCTTCCCATGCTGAACTTGTCGTCCGGCCATTGCAGGCGGCGTTCGTAGAATACGCGCACCGAAGCCGTTCTCAAATGCCCGTCCTGCCGGAACCCGTAACTGTACCTGGAAAATCGGCGACTGCTGCCGCCGCCGCCGCCATAACTCGAATAAGAAAGAGACATCCCGACCGGCGTAGGGCGCCCGCGGAACCAGGGTTCCGTATAGGAAAGCGAATAATTCTGGTAAAACGACCCGGTGGTCTGCACAGCCAGAGACAGCTGCTGCCCATCGCCGGATGGAAGAGGATCCCATGCAGACCCCTTGAACAGATTTTGCGCCGAGAAATTATTAAAACCGAACCGGAGCATCAGAATGGGCCCGAACGAACCCCAGGAGCCGGAAAGCTCCAGTTGGTCGCTGCTCTGTTCAACGACCGAGTAGGTCAGATCGACGGTTTTGTTCGCCTCGTCAATGTCTATGCCCGGGCCGCCCCCCAACGACTCCTGCGTGAAATAGTTAAGCTGGCTAAGGCGCCGAATCGACTCCTGAATGGCGTCGCGACTGAACGTCTGGCCTGGAATCGTATATAATTCGCGGCGGATGACATGCTCCTTGGTCTTGGTATTGCCGGAAATACCTACATCGCCGAATTGATATACCTCTCCTTCGATGATATCGAAATGAATGTCCAGCGAATCCCCTTCGGCCACGCGTATCGTCGGGTTGACATTGAAGCGCATATACCCGCGATTCATATACAGGCTGGAAATATCGCTGCTGTTCTTGTTCTGGTACAGGTTCTGTTCCAGCTTCGATCGGTCGAACGCTTCTCCCTGTGCAATGCCAAGCGCATCGCCCAGAAAATCATCGGGGTAAATCGTGTTGCCCTCCCATACGATGTCGCGGACAAAATACTGCGGGCCTTCCTCGACTGTCATCTCGACAATCATCCCGGGCTTATCCCCCTCCTGCACAAACACGGAATCGCTTAGAATCCGCGCATCGTAATACCCGTTATCGTTGTAGTGCCGAACGACATTGTTCAGGTCGTTTTCGTATTCGTTCCGGTCGAACTTCGCCCCACTCCAGAAACGCCACCATTTGTTTTCGTTCGTCTTCTTCATCTTGCGCTTCAGGCGAAAATCGGAGACGGCTTCGTTGCCCGCAATCCGGATTTCTTCAACCCTCACCTTCTTCCCGCGGTCAATGGCAAAATCGATTTTCACCTGCCCGTCAGCGGTTTCCTCGCGCCGCACGTCCACTTGAGCAAGCAGGTATCCCTTTTCGCGAAAATACTCTTTGATTTGCCGGTCCGTGCGCTCAATATCGGAAGGACGAACGGGACTTCCTTGTAATAGCGGCGCTTCCTCGCGCAAATCTTTCTGCTGTCCCTTCTTGATGCCGGAAAAGGCGTATTCGGCAAGACGGGGTTCCTCTTTCACCTCGATGGAAAGATACACGCCGTCCCCTGAGCGGCGCTCCTCCACGATCTTGACATCTGAAAAAAGTCCGAGGCGATACACCGAGCGAACCGCGTCCGCAATGGCTTCGTCACCGGGTAACGTAACAATCTTGCCCGCCGTAAGACCACTTGCCTGGGCAATAATGGAGCGGGCGCTTTCGCTATCCGACCCTTCGACCGTAATGTCGAGAATCTCATAGGGAGTCGGAGGCGACCCATAGGGATCCGACGTATCGAAGGAACCCGTTATGCCTTGTGCGCCGACAGGAATGGCCAGCACGGCACAGCAGAAAAGAAGAATGGAAAACCTTGCGCTCATAGCCAACGGAAACAGCTACAGCCGTTTATAATGCGCCGGCTGAAAGCATTTATATACACGAACCCGTCAGGAGGGTTTCCGAGCGGATCATACCGCCGCCGGGGCAAAGATGCCCTTTGCCCGCAAGCCCTCCCTGCTCATAACGAATTTATTCGCCCGTTAGTATCCGCCCGAAACGCCGTTCCCGATCCTGGTAATCCCGGATAGCCTCGTACAGTGCATGTTGACGAAAAGCCGGCCAGTAGCAATCGGTGATGTACAACTCCGTATAGGCCAACTGCCATAACAGGAAGTTCGATATCCGAAATTCGCCGCCGGTGCGGATAAGCAAGTCAGGGTCCGGCATAGGCGAGGTCATCAGCACGGTTTCAAAAAGATCCTCGTCAATATCTTCGGGCTGCAAGACGCCGGCTCGTACACGCTCCGCCATTTTCTGTGCAGCGCGCACGATCTCGAGCCGCCCGCTGTACGATACGGCGATAGTCAGGGTCATCCGGTCATTGTTGCGCGTCTCCTCCATCGCCTCATGGAGCCCGCGGCGGACTTCTTCGGGCATCATGGACAAATCCCCTACAGCGTGCAGACGAATGTTGTTCTTGTCCAGTGTTCTGGTTTCGCGGCGAATCGTGTTTAAAAGCAGGCGCATCAAAGCCCGAACCTCCGAAGAAGGGCGATCCCAGTTCTCATGGCTGAAGGTGTAGAGTGTGAGATAGTCCACCCCCAATCGGGCACACGCTTCCGCAATCTCGCGTACGGAATCGACCCCTGCACGGTGCCCCGCCACACGGCGCTTGCCCCGCTCGCGCGCCCAACGCCCATTGCCGTCCATAATCATGGCAATGTGGGAGGGGATTTCCCCGCGGCGCTTCAATGCTTCCTGCAACGCAGCGTCGTCATCCGCACGTATACTGTTGGCCGTGACCTTCACCGTCGAAAAAGGGGCTATAGACGCAAAATGTCATTAAATACAAGGAATACCATGAAAGCAAGCAGCAGAAACATACCTACCTGCTGTGTAATCATGCGGAATCGCAAGGACGGTTCCTTCCGAATAACCCCTTCGTACATCAGAAAAACCAGATGGCCCCCGTCGAGCGCCGGAATGGGCAGAATGTTGATAATGGCCAGTGTAATGGAAAGCATGGCTACAATGTCCCAAAAGAGCGCCGCGCCGACCTCGGTAGCCTGATTGATAACCTGTGCGATCATGATCGGGCCTCCGAGGTTTTCCCGAAGATTTTCCCGACCCGTGAAAATACGCCCCAGGCTGAGCACAATAACCCGTGTGTTGGTCCAGGTATCGCCAATCCCTGCGCCCAGCGCTTCGAATAGCGAAAAGCGGCGCTGGACGGCGCCGAATTCCTGCGCCAGAATATCCGCACCGGGTCTCTCCACACCGAGGAGGTACCTCTCCCCCCGCAACGCGGGCGCCACCAGGGCTTCGTAGACGGGAAGCGCATCCACCGCAGTGGAATCCGACCGCTGCCATCGGACAATCACCGGATCTCCCTCCGTACGCCGTATGGATTCCGTCATTTCCGCCCAAAAGCGAATGTCCTCGCCGGCAATGGAAACAATACGGTCCCCGGCCTGCAAGCCGATGGAGTCGGCCGGCGTATCCTGCATGACGGCGCCAATCACGGCCGGCGCAATATAAACCCCCAAACGCGGGCCCCGGCGGTTGAGCTGCGTGAAAATGTCTTCCGGGCCGCGGACGACCAGGGTGTCGTCCCCTCTGCGCGCCGTGACGGTGAACGGGTCCGCAACCAGCGACTCGATGCTTTCAAAATCCTCGTAGCGCTCCAGCGGTTCGCCGTTTACGGCCAGCAGGCGATCTCCCGTGCGCAGCCCCATGTCGTAGGCAATGGACGTATCGGCAACAAACACCGCATCGATATTTTCCGCCGGGATGTTTGTCTCTCCGTAAGAAAGCCGGAGACCCGTGAAAATCAAAAACGCCAGCAGCACATTGAAAACAACGCCGGCGGAAATAACAATCATCCGCTGCCAAACGGGTTTCGAACGAAACTCCCACGATTCCGGCGTCTTATCGAGACGGTCGGTATCCAGACTTTCATCCACCATACCCGCTATTTTTACGTATCCGCCAAGGGGCGTAGCGCCGATGACGTACTCTGTTTCTCCAATCTGTTTTTTGAAAATTTTGGGAGGAAATCCGATGGAAAACCGGTCCACCCGCATCCCGAACAGTTTGGCGAAAAGAAAATGCCCCATCTCGTGCACGAATACGAGCAGGGTAATAGCGAGAAGAAACGGAAGAACGTACGACAGGAGGATTCCGGAAATCATCCGGAAAATCTCGACAATCATCTCCATTGATCACGATGTGCTGTGAAGCGCCCGGCATCAGACATGTCCGGCGCACTGTGCAAGACGCCAATCCGCGCAGTTCGATACGAACGGGGCGCAGGACAATATAAAGGGGCTACTTATATAGGAATTGCCCGGACATGTTCCTGTACGACTCGCCGGGCCTCGGCATCGCAGGCAATGAGATCTTCCAGTTTCGGATGCTCTTGAACGGGCATACTGCCAAGTGCATGATCAATGGTGTCGGGAATGTCCGTAAACCGGATCTTTTCCTCCAGAAAAAGATCAACCGCCTGTTCGTTCGCGGCATTCAGAATTGCAGGCGCCGCCCCTCCGGCCTCAAGCGCCTGATATGCGAGATCAAGACATGGAAATTTGACTCGGTCGGGCGGTTCGAAGTGCAAATGCATGGTCCCCGACCAGTCAAGACGTTCGTGCGGAGCGGGCCAGCGCTCCGGATAGCTGAGCGCATACTGGATCGGCACGCGCATATCGGGCAAGCCCAGTTGCGCCTTGGCGGATCCATCCGCGAAAGCAACAAAGGAATGCACAACGGATTGGGGATGCACCAGTATCGAGATACGGTTTGCCGGAATGTCGAAAAGCCAACGGGCCTCCACCACTTCCAGCCCCTTGTTCATCATGGTGGCCGAATCGATCGTAATCTTTGTCCCCATCGACCAGTTCGGGTGCGCCAGCGCCTCCTCCTTCGTAATATCCCTGAACGTTTCCGCCGGGCGGGTCCGAAACGGTCCTCCGGATGCTGTCAGAATAAGGGATTCGACACTATTCGCCGGTTCCCCGGCAAGGCATTGAAAAATTGCGGAGTGCTCACTGTCAACAGGCACAACCGTCCCCTTGTGTGCTTTCAGGAGATGCGTGACCAGTTGTCCGGCGACGACCAGGGTCTCCTTGTTCGCCAGCGCTACTTTCTTGCCGGCCCGGACGGCTGCGATCACCGACTCGAGCCCGGCGAACCCTACGAGCGCCGCCACCACGGTATTTACCCCGTCGAGTGCAGCCGCCTCGCAAAGCCCTTCCCGTCCTGCCAGCACGCGGATGCCCAGCGGTTCGAGCGCCTGTTTGACCTGTTTCAGGCGCCCGGCGTCGCCCATGACCACGCATTCGGGCAAAAATTCCCGGGCCTGAGCAATCAAAAGGTCGGCATTCGTACCGGCAGTCAGGGCGCGGACATCGAAGCGATCAGGGAAAAGACGTACGATATCCAGCGTCTGCGCGCCAATGGAACCGGTCGAACCCAACACGCTGAGCCGCTTTACATCCGCCCCCCGGCTTCCCGGTTCCTGATTCCTTGCACGCTTCGGGCACATGTAACTCTGAAAGTTGATCCGTTATTGCGTATATCCCTAATCAGGCCGCTGTCCGGCGACAACAACAACCTGTGGCATGAAACATACCGCGCAGGACCGCAATATCAAAAGGTGGTCAGATCCGAGTTTCCCGCGCCTCTGCTCTGCGGATATCCCTATGCAATGCACATTCCTGCCGATTCGATCATGGGTCGGCGCCGTGGTACTTACCGCTCTTACAGGTGCTCTTACAGGTGCGCCGGTTTTCGATGCGGCGGGACAACAGCAGGAAAACCCTCAAATTGTCCGATTCCGCCTGGCCGACACGTTCCTGCGCTCGGGACAATTCGACCAAGCCATCGGCCTGCTGGAAGATCTCTATGAAGAAGCGCCTCAGAACGACGCATTCTACCAGAAGCTGAAAGAGGCGTACGAGAATGTAAAGCGCTATGAAGAGGCTGCCGCACTGGTCAAGGCGCGGCTGGCGGATACGCGGTCTGCAACGCTTCTTTCGGATCTTGCGCGCATCCGCTATTTGCAAGGCAACGAACAGGAGGCCCACGCTACGTGGCAGGAGGCTGTGGAAACGGCCCCAACCGACCCGAACACGTATCGCGTCGTCTACCGTTCCCTCCTCGGCGTACGGCAGTTCGAACACGCTGTTTTGCTACTCGAACAGGCGCGTTCAGCCACCGGGCAGCCCGCGCTGTTTCGAGTGGAATTGGCTTATCTGTGCAGCATTTCGGGCCTGCACGAAAAAGCCGCGGCGGAATACCTCGCCCTCCTGAAAGAAAATGACCAGCACCTCAGCTTCGTGCGTTCCCGTCTGGGATCTTTTCTGGAAGAGAAAGAAGCGCTGGCGTCAAGCCTCGCCGTAGTACAAGACGCCGTCCGCACGGATCCGTTATACCGGGCATGGCGCGAATTGCTGGGATGGTTGTACGTAGAAGCAGAGGATTTCGGAAACGCGCTCGGGGAATACCGCGCGGTGGATGGGCTGGAAGGCGGACAAGGTCATATGCTGTTCGAATTCGCCCACACAGCCGCCGACGCAGGCGCCTGGAATAAAGCTTCAGAGGCATACCGGGAAGTGCTGGCGCGGTATCCGGACGCCCCGGCGGCGCCTCGAACGCTCGCTGCATTCGGAGCGATGCATATGCGCTGGGCGGCGGAAATCGGCGAACGCCCCTTCGACGAAAGCGGCGATCGAATCAGTGCGTCGCACTACGACGAAGCACTTGCGGCATACCAGACCTTCCTGCAGCAATATCCAAACCACGAACTGTATCCGGATGTGCTGCACCGCATCGGGCGGCTGCAACAGGATGTTTTTTTTGACACAGGTTCTGCCGAGACGATCTTCCTGCAAGTTGTTGCCGCCTTCCCGAATACCCGCGCCGCCGATCAGGCAGCTTTCGACCTGGCCGGTATTGCAATCATTCATGGCCAACTCGACGATGCCCGCCTTCGTTTCGGCCGACTCATCGAACGACTCAGAACAGGAGATCTTGTCGAACAGGCTCGTTTCAATCTGGCCAGCATTCATATGTTCGCCGGGGAATTCGACGCAGCACAGTCACTGGTAGACGTTATCGATGCACATACCTCGACTGACGTGTCGAACGACGCTATTGCATTGAAAATTCTGCTGCTCGAAAATCGCGGCCCCGATTCGCTCGACATGCCGCTCAGGCGGTATGCAAGCGCCCTGCTCGCCCGGGAACAACGCCGTCCTCTCGCCGCCCTTGATTCGGTGGACGCGTTGCTTTCCATGTACCCAAGCCATGCGCTTGCCGACGAAGCCCGCTTCCTGCGTGGGGAAATCCTGCGCGCCGCCGGACGAAGACAGGAAGCGTATGAAACCTTTGCAGAAATCCCGCTGATGTATCCGGCAAGTTTCCTGGCGGATCGGGCGCTCTTTGAGGCTGCCGGGATATTGTCGGACGAATCAGGTAGAAAGGAAGAAGCCATCGCCGCATACCGGCGGCTTTTGTCCGAATATCCGGGTTCCCTGTTTGCAGACAAGGCGCGCGATCATATACGCCGCCTTCGCGGCGACGGCGTATGAAACGACCCGCATTCCGAAGTAACATCCCGAAAAAAACGATGTCCCTGCGCAGCATTCGTTTTCTTTTTCTGGCAGCGGTCCTGTCGCTTGCCACATTATCCGCAAGGGCGCAGGATATCCTGATTCCCATGGATATCCGACAGTCCAATCATCTTAAGGCATACGGAATCGTATTCTGGCTGCTCGAACAGGATGAAACGGTGGATTGGCTGCTAAACTACCGGGGCGGCTCGTTCCTGGCCAGCGGGTTCAATGGCCTTGAACAGGAATTGCAAGTACGCGGCGTTTATTTCGAACGAATCGACACGGGCGCATCCGCCCGCATCATTGCAGAGGTGGAAAGCGAAGAGCATAACACTGCCGTCGTACGACTGGAGACAGCGCCGAACATTGCCGTGTACGCTCCGGAACAAACGCTGCCGTGGGACGACGCCGTATTGCTTGCGCTCGAATATGCCGAGGTAACGTACGACATGCTGTACGACGACAAGATTCTTGATGGAAATCTCCGCGAATACGACTGGCTACACCTTCATCATGAAGATTTTACAGGTCAGTACGGAAAATTTCTGCAATACCGGAATGTACCCTGGTACATCGAACAGCAGCGTGACACCGAGCAAATGGCCGCGCGGTACGGTTTTCGCAAGGCAAGCCGTCTGAAACTGGAAGTGGCGCAAACCATCAAGGAATATGTACGGCAAGGAGGGTTTCTGTTTGCCATGTGCTCCGGCACGGATACCTACGACATTGCGCTGGCGGCTCATCGAACCGACATCGTCCCGGCGGAGTATGACGGCGATCCGGTAGACCCTGACGCATTGTCGCGTCTTGATTTCGACATGACGCTTGCCTTCGAAAACTTCACCCCCGTCTTCCATCCCGCCGAGTACGAACACGCGAACATCGATTCCGGGCCTCCTCCTCCCGCATTGCGTAATCAGGCTATCGACTATTTCACACTGTTTGAGTTCAGCGCAAAATGGGATCCGGTGCCCACCATGTTAACCCAGAACCATGTAGCGACACTCAAGGGATTTATTGGACAAACAACCAATTTCCGCAAAGCGTTCGTCAAGCCATCGGTGGTCGTGCTTGCGGAAGCGCCGAACCGGGATGAAGTCAAATACCTGCACGGAAATTTTGGAGAAGGGACCTTCACGTTCTATGCCGGACACGACCCCGAAGATTATCAGCATTACGTAGGCGATCCCCCCACTGATTTGGATCTGCACAAAAACTCGCCGGGCTACCGCCTCATTCTGAACAATATTCTCTTCCCCGCAGCGAAGAAGAAAAAACAAAAAACCTGACCGCTATACTGTTGGTCGTGCCCTTCGCAAATTTTTTCTTTAATCACAGCATCGCCATGGATGGTCCCAAAGCAAGGGCGCCGCGGGCCGTAACGGCAATGATTTTCTTTGTGCTGGCCGCGACCGGAGCCGGGCAGGCGCATGCCCAGCAGCCTCCGGGCAAAACGGGCGTCGGCGTACAGTTCGGGCAACCCGGCGGCGTTTCCGTGAAACTGTATCGAAAGCCGGGATTCGCATACGAGGGGCTGGCTGCATGGAATCTCAGCGATTTTTTCTTCCTCAGCGGGCACGCGCTGTATGAACGCGCGATTCCTGATTCCCCCCTCGGTTATTATCTTGGACCGGGCGGGATAGCAGGGATACAAAAAGAAGATTCGCAAAGCGATTTCGTCGTTGGCGTAAG
>JANQSQ010000023.1 GCA_028283985.1 Rhodothermales bacterium
GGATACGTCCCGCGGTACAAGGCCCGCACCCGCCGCCGGAAATCAAGGTACGAAGCGGGCGCCCCGAATTGATCGATCCACGGGTGTTCGTCAGGGGGAACCGCCTGCTGGGTCAATTGCCCGCCGTTCCCGTCCGTTTCTTCGGTCAGGATCACCCGGGCTCCGCTGCGCAGGGCGCCCAGCGCCGCCGCGACGCCGCCCGTGCCGGCGCCAATGATCACGACATCGGCGTGTCGCTCGCGGGCCGGGGCATAAAAATTGGCGTGATGTGCGCCCAGTGTCCCGACCCCGGCGACCGCAGCCAGATTGCAAAGATAATTTCTGCGATTCATCGAATCGGCAACCAATATCCTTCAAACAGGGACAAGCCTCCTTGTTAAGACCTGCCGTCCATGATACGAACCACGCCGGTGTTTCGTTATAAGATACTCTGATTAAGGAAGTTCTGATTAAATCTGCATGAGCGAGAACCTTGGGACGCGCCTTCTCTCAAAACATAAACGCGCGGTTGGCCGCGAGTTTGCAGAATATCCCGGGCCCTATGTTTTGTTCGAATGCGCGTCCCAAGGTTCCTTAAGCCCGCAACCTCCCGAAGGGCGCTTCCCGTGCGAACGTGAAGTGCTGAGCGAAGCGGTTTTGATCCGAGTATCCTATTGTATTTTGTCGCATGGTTTACGGTGTGATCCGATACATCCCCTATATCTTCCTGCTCTCGATCAGCGCCGCCTGGACGGCTGCCGCGCAGGTGCGCATCGGGGGAACGGTCCTGGACGAGCAAACCGAAACCCCTCTGTCCGGTGCGCATGTGTTCACGGAAGACATGGCGCAGGGCGCCATTACGAATGCGGAGGGGCGTTTCGTCCTCGAATTGCCCGCGCTTCCTGAAGCGATCGTCGTCCAGCACCTCGGGTATGCTCCTCGTGTATTCCCGGTGCCCCCGGAAGACCCGGAATCGCTTGTCATCCGGCTGATCCCTATCGTGATTCCGCTGGAGGAGGTGCTGGTGTCCGGCGAGGGCTTCGCGTCCAGCCTGATGGAGCAGGTGATCCGCCGCAAACAGCGCATGTTCGCGGACATATCGTCGCTTCGCATGGTGGGCCAGACCCGGCTCATACTCGAAGGCGACGAACGCATCGTCCATCTCGGCGATACCGCTTTCGACCTGCTGTGGCTGTATGGCGAGACCGAGGACCGCGCGCATCATGCCTACCGGGCCGAGGTGAGCGCCGTGAGCCGAACCGGTGCGTGGGACGAGGAACTTCCCCTGCCCGCTCCGCACGACGTGGCGAACCTGTACGAGGACTTCGTGACCGTTCAGGGGCAACGGATGATCGGGCCCACCCATCCCGACGCCCTGGAACACTATGTCTTCCGGGTGGCCGCGGAGCGCACGCTCGGCGACCGTGCGATCTACGACCTGAACGTTTCCCCCATCGGCGAGGAAGAGGCTGCGTTTATAGGCCAGATTTCCGTGATGGACGAGGAGTTCGTTCTGCTGGAAGCCCGCCTTTTTCCGGCGCGGCACGTGGTGTTTCCCGCTCCGACGTCCGGTTGGAATGTCCGGTACGTGCAGCATTTCCGGGAAGTGGCCGGTGGATTCTGGGCCCCTGTCCATCTCGACATGGAGGGGACGCTCCGCGCCGCTGTCGGTATGCAGCGTCTGCGTACAGTGAGGTTCACCCGGCGCACTCTGCTGGCGGGGCACACCGCCAACATTTCGGAAGAGCAGCTTGCATCGGTAACCACGCCCTGGAGCGATCCGGATTTTCGATACGGACAGGTGCTGATGCCGATGACGGTGCGCGAACTGGACGCGATCGCCGATCTTCGCGCCGCCAACCTGACGCTGAAGGAGGCGTTTCCTCCCGAACGCCGCGCAGGGCGTTTCATAGGGTTTCTGGATCCGGAGATTCCCGACCAACTGCAATGGCCCGTGGTCATGGGATACCGGTTCAAATTCCGGTATAACCGCGTGGATGGCCTGTTGAGCAGCGTAGGGAACGAACTGGACCTGTTTTCCGGCATCCGCATGTCGTGGCGTCTCGGTCAGGCGACCGGACTCGAGCAAACCCGGTCCTATGTTTCCCTGGCGAGACCGCTCGGCGAACAGCTTCTTTTTCGTATTTCGCGTGAACGGGATGTTGCTTCGCAGGGCGCCTGGTCCGGACACAGCGAGGCGCTCGCTTCGGTGCAAGCGGCGCTCGGCGGACGGGATTACTTCGATTATTTCCGGCGAACCCGGTACGGAGCCGGCATGGAAGCGAGATGGCGGGGACTGCATCTTACCGCCGGCGTCGAGCAGGAAAAAGCGGAATCTATCGAGCGGAAGGCAGCCCGTTCCTGGCCGTATGCACAGACCTTTCGAGCCAATCCGCCTGTCCGGGACGGCACGTTCCGGTCGGTGTACGCTACTCTTGCGTTGCCTCGCCGCGCAAACCGGACCATCCGGTCCGCCGCGCTGCGTGTCGAGCACGGTTCGCCACAGCGGCTTGCGGGCGATGCGGCATTTACCTTGCTGGGAGGCC
>JANQSQ010000034.1 GCA_028283985.1 Rhodothermales bacterium
TCGCGTGGTGGTCGGGGGAGTGATTCCCCGGAAGGACTATGCATTTCTGCGCAAGGCGGGCGTGTCGGAGATTTTCGGCCCCGGCACCCCCGTAACCGACGCGGCGTCCCGGATTCTTCTCGGGATGATCGAGGAGGTCGACGCCCCGTGACGTTTCCCTCCGCAGAAGAACTGTTCGAAGGCGTCCGGGACAGGGATCGCGTCATGCTGGCGCGGGGCATTACCCTCGTGGAAAGCGCCCATGCCGATCACCGGGAGCTTGCAAAGGACCTGCTCGACGCCTGTCTGCCCCTGTCGGGGAAGGCAAGCCGCATTGGAATCACCGGGGCGCCGGGCGTGGGAAAAAGCACATTCATCGAAGCTTTTGCGAGCCGGCTGATTTCCTCCGAAAATCGGCGCGTGGCGGTGCTTGCCTACGACCCGGCAAGCGAACGCACCGGAGGGAGTATTCTCGGAGACAAGACGCGCATGACGCGCCTTGCCAACCACCCGAAAGCCTTTGTACGGCCTGCTCCGGGCAAGCGGCAGGCCGGAGGTATCGGGGGCGGAACCCGCCAGAGCGTCATATTGTGCGAGGCGGCGGGATACGACACAATTTTTGTGGAGACCGTGGGCTCCGGCCAGGCGGAAACAAAGGTTTCCGACATGGTTGATTTTCTGATGCTCCTGACGCTCCCGGGATCAGGGGACGAGTTGCAGGGCGTGAAACGCGGCGTCATGGAGGAGGCGGATATGGTAATCCTCACGAAAGAAGATACCCATTCGCCGAAGATCATGCGTTTGGAGGCCCGGCGCATGAAAACAGCCCTCCGGCTTTTTCCTCCAAAGGAATCCGACTGGACGCCGCCGGTGCATACCTGTTCTGCACAGGAGGGGTCCGGGCTGGATATCATCCGAAAGGAACTGGGCGATTACGAACAGTTGATCAGAACGTCAGGGTACCTCGAAGCGCGGCGGCGCAGGCAGATCGGCAGTTGGCTGCGCGAAACGCTCGATGCGCGCCTGCTGGACGCGGTGCGGGCCGATACCAGGGTCAACCGCTTGCTGGAAGAGTACGAGGAGCAGGCCGCCCGGCACGAAACAGGCGTTGCCGCCGCCGTGGACCTTCTGCTGAAGGCGTTTCTGGAAGGGGGCGAAGGGGACGATGGGTGAATGTAAGCCTGCCGGTTCAGAAGTGGGTATTGAGTCCCAATCTATAGTCACCAAATGCACCTTTAGTTCTGGTCGTATGAGCTCCGCCGCATATAAAGTCGTTATACCTTTCAGAGCATAGAGCTATAGCAATTCCCGCCTCAATGAATAAACCAAGGTGCCAGAAACGTAGCTCTATCCCAAGACCTCCATTAAAACCTAAGATTTTTGACTGCCCGGAGGGGCGATTCATCGAATAATTATTCTCATGCCTGAAGGTCCCTTCCTCGTTCCTGCTAAAATACCACAGGTCGATCCCTCCGTATGCATATTCTCTGGCTTTGATAGTGGTTTGTTTATTCATCTCAAAATTATAACGGGCTGTTATGCGAAGAAGAGACTCATTATTATCACGTGCATATTCAACGATTCCCTGGTAGGCATTGTACCGGACGTTAGCACCGCCCTGAGGGATAGGCAGGGGGTCGTCGCGAAACCCCCCGACTCCCTGAAAAGAGTATATAAAACTACTAATGGAAAGATGTACTCCTGCTCCTATCTCTCCTCTTTTTACTTCTTTCGGAGGGGGAGAGGTCGGTTGAGCGCGTAATGAAGCCGTCAAGAGAATGGCTATGGGAAGCACCGTCAACAGGGTTCGGATGACTCTCATCGAATGTCGAGAGAAAGATGGGAACCGGAAGGTCTAATTGTATATCACAAATATAAAAAAGAAATGGTCCGAAAAAACTGGACAGTTTGTACAAGTTTGGTATTTATGCGGCACTTGGGTGCTCACCCATCGCCGGTTTCTATCAGCCCTCACGGGCGGTCCCTAATCTATCCCCGCCCTCGGTTGCGCAGCGTTCTCCACCCGTATCGACAGAATATCGATGTCGTGATACTGCTGGTGGCGTATGGATGAGGCATAGTGGCGCAGCAACCTCAGCGGGGTTTCCTCTCCGATGCTCGGCGCTCCCTCGTTGAGCATCACCATCTGGTCCTCGAGGTTCGTCTCGTCGGTCGTTGCGATGAACTCCAGGTCGGCCGAGTCCCCGTCGCTGCCGGCGATGAGGAGCAGGCGGCGTTCGGAACCATCCGTTTCTTCATCCTCTCCGCGCATGAGAATGTGTACGGTTTCCTCTCCCACGGCGCGCAAACGCAGTTCCATCTCCTCGCCCAGATCCTTGCGCGCGGCGAACTTCACCATGAAGTCGTCGATCTCCGACAGGATCCCGGGCGTCAGCCGGGTCTTCAGGCGTGACCGGCGCCCCCCCAATATTTCCTCGAACATTGCGAGCAGAATAACGGTGAAGCCGCCGACGGTCATGCCGTTTCCGAGGAGTTCGGCCCAGATGCCCTGGAAGGCTTCCGGGTAGATCCAGTCGAACTGAAACGCGAGGCCGATCCAGAAGGCGACGCCGACCACCAGGCCCTTGCGGAAATCCAGGCCGTCCTGAACCAGGATCTTCATCCCGAAGATGAAGATGAGCGCCACGATGACGACGAAGTACGCCGCGACGACGGGTCCCGGTATCGAGATGAGGAGATAGATAAACTTCGGCAGAAACGCGAGCGCCACGAAGACGATGCCGACGCAGACGCCGATGCGGCGCGCGGCGACTCCGGTAAGTTCCGCGACGCTGATGCTCATGCCGTAGGTGGTGTTCGGGACCGTCCCCGAGAGGCCGGACAGCAGATTGCCCAGACCGTCGGCGGAAAGCGCTCCCTGGATGGACCGGAAATCGATCGCGCGCGGCCTGCGCCACGAAACCCGCTGAATCGCGATGGCGTCCCCGAGCGTGTCCAGCGCGCCTACCAGCGTCACCATAACGAAGGACGGCAGGAGCGCCCAGAACGCCGGTGAAAAACTCAGGTCCACCCCGGGGTAGGCCAGTTGCGGCAACCCGACCCATGCGGCTTCCGCCACCGCCGACGTGTCATAGAGGCCGAAACCGAAGGCGGCGGTCAGGCAGCCCGCCAGGATGCCGATGGCCGGCGCCCAAAGCCGCAATGCTCCGGAGAAACCAAGCGGGACGAGGAGCATGACCAGCAGCGTCACGCTCGCGACGACCGGGCCTGCGGCCGGCGAGACATCCGCGGGCACCTCGGCCAGCTTGTTCAGAATGAGCGGGGAGATGGTTACCGGGATGAGTATGAGTACGGTGCCCGCTACCGTGGGTGTGAAGATGCGCCTCAGGAGCGCCATCCTCGCGGCAAGCACGAACTGAACCAGCGACGATGCGATGATCAGGGTTGCGAGCATGGCCGGCCCGCCCTGTTCGAGCGCCGTCACGCTCACGGCGAGAAATGCGCCGGTGCTCCCCATGACGAGGATGTAGCCGGCCCCGATGCGGCCCACCTTGCGCACCTGGATCACCGTCGTCACCCCGCTGATCAGGAGCGCCGCGAAGACGGCCCACGAAAGGTAAGCGTCTCCAGCGCCCGCCACAGTGATCATGACTGTGGGCGTCAGAACGACGCTCGCGATGCAGAGGATGGCGTACTGAATCCCGAGTCCGACCGTGATCGGGAGGGGAGGACGCTCGTCAGGTTCGTATCGGACATCCTGGCGGTTGGTGGTCGAGGCCATTGGGTTTTCCCGAAACGTCGTACTTGCGCGGCGTGAAAGCCGGCGGCATCAGAGATAATGGGCGGGGCGGATAACGATTCCCTGAAAGTTGGAGTTCCCCGGGATGCGCACTATACTTTGATCTCTGCCGTGACACACCACGCGGGCGGCTGTGCCGCCGGCGCCAACCGGGTAAGACCCGTCCTGTCATGACTCTGAACGAAGTGTGGGAACACGTACAAGCGCTCTGGGGGTTCGTCCTGATTAGCCCGCCCGGGGGCCAGGCCATCACGGTCGGGCAGGTCGTTCTGACCCTGCTCTTGCTGGTCGTGGGGTACTTTGCCAGCCAACTGGTGGGAGTTCTCGTCGTGCGGCGGCTGTCGAGAACGGAACTTCGCCCCGACACCGTGCAGACCCTGAAGCGGGTCGCGTTTCTGACGGCACTGGTGCTGCTCTTTCTCCTCGCGCTGCAGATTCTTGGCATTCCGATCAGCGCCTTTGCCTTCGCCGTGGGCGCCATCGCGGTCGGCATCGGACTCGGCGCGCAAAACATCATCAACAACTACATCAGCGGCTGGATTCTCCTGTCCGAGCGCCCCATCCGGATCGACGATTTCATCGAGTTCGACAACTGGCAGGGCCTCGTTGAACACATCGGCCACCGTTCCACACGCATCCGCCGCACCGACGGCGTACACCTGGTGGTTCCCAACAGCCACCTGCTGGAACACACGGTGATCAACTGGGCGCTCATCGATCAGGAAGTCCGCGGTATCGTGCGCGTGGGCGTGGTATACGGCTCACCGATCCGCCGGGTGTCCGAGCTTGTCCTGCAGGCCGTGACCGAACATCCGAAGGTCAAGCGGGAGCCCGGCCCCAGCGTGGTGTTCGAGGACTTTGGCGACAGTGCGCTGATCTTCGATGCCTATTTCTGGTGCGTCGTCACCGGCGACAAGATGTTGCGCGAGATTCGCGGTGACATTCGCCTGCGTATTGCGGACCTGTTTGAGGAGGAAGGGATCGTGGTCGCGTTTCCGCAGCGCGACGTGCATCTGGACACTCCGGCGCCGTTGGAGGTTCGGGTGGTGCCTGAGCCGTGAGACGGACGCAGCATGGTTCATTCGTTCCTACGAAGCCACATTGTCCATCTGCGCTTTTTGCAAATGCCCGCTGTAGTCCACGTAGACGGTTTTCGTTTCCGTGTAGAAGTCGAACACCTCCCAGCCGCCGTCGCGGTGGCCGTTACCCGTGTGCTTGACCCCTCCGAAGGGCATGTGCGCCTCGGCGCCGATCGTCGGTCCATTGATGTACGTAATGCCCGCCTCTATATCCTTCATGGCGCGGTACGCAAGGCGCACGTCCCGGGTGTAGATACTGGAGGATAGTCCGTAGCGCGTGGCATTCGCCATGGCCACCGCTTCTTCGTAGGACGCGGCTTTGAGTACGGAAAGTACCGGGCCGAAAATTTCCTCGCGCGCAATGCGCATCTCCGGCGTGACCCCGGTAAACAGGGTGGGTTCGAAGAAGAAGCCGTCTCCAAGCGCTCCCTGCGTAGCCTGCTTTCCTCCCATGCGGAGGGTGGCGCCTTCGCTGCGTCCGATCTCGACGTAGCGGGTCACCTTCTCCAGGGCTTTTT
>JANQSQ010000036.1 GCA_028283985.1 Rhodothermales bacterium
TCGCCGCGGACGTGAGCGTGTACTTCGGTGTGGCGCTGGTGGGCACGGCTTTGTTGATCCTGACGGCGAAACTGGGCTTCGGGCTGCGCTTCGGCGGCAACTGGGCTGGTGTGCTGGCCGGATTTACCCTGAGCCTTCTGGCGTTTGTCTCGCTTGGATACATCATCGCCAGCCTGGCGCCCACCAGCAGACTGGCCCAGATAGCCGGGATGGTGGCGTTCTTCCCGATGATGTTTCTTTCCGGCATGACCATAGGATACTCTGATTAAGTCCGCAAAGCTCAGAGGCTGCGAGGGGTGCGCTGGCAAGGAATGACGAAGCAGTGTGGCAGGCCCCACACAATGAGGAATGACACGGCCAGCGCACCCCTTGCAGCCTCCCGAAGGGCGCATCACGCACGTGAAGCGCTGAGCGAAGCGGTTTTGGTCAGAGTATCCTAATAACCCCTGATGGCTATGCCGCCGGGTGTCCAGGAGTTCGCCAACTGGCTGCCCCTGACCCATGTGGTGCATCTGTTGCAGGATATATGGCTCGACGGCGCCTGGAACAACCTGTCCGGCCTGATCCTGCTGGGCGTGCCGCCCCATTGCAAAAAACACCCCGTTCGCAAGCCCGAACAGGGAACGTTAGCGCCCCTTTCGCTTTTGTTTTCGACCCTGCCTTTTGCCGCATCCTTTCCGTAGTTGTATCGAGGCTGGCGCAATGAATACAGAGAATCCCGTAACGCCACAGGACGAAAAGGTCGTCGTTTACGAAACGCCCGATGGCGAAATGCGCGTGGATGTGCGGCTCGACCAGGAGACTGTCTGGCTGACGCAGCGGCAGATGTCGGAGGTGTTCCAGACCTCAAGCGACAATGTTGGCCTCCATCTGAAGAATGTTTTTACAGACGGCGAGTTGGAGGAATCGGCAACTACCGAGGATTTCTCGGTAGTTCAGACCGAAGGCAAACGCCAAGTCCGTCGCACCCTGAAACACTACAATCTGGACGCCATCATCTCGGTTGGCTACCGGGTCAATTCGAAGCGGGGCGTACAATTCCGGCAATCTTCGCGGCGAGGCGCTGGAGGGGATTCTCGGCAGCATCGAGCAAACCATGTTCGGCGAATCGCTCTATCGCTCGCGCGAAGAAAAAGCGGCGCACCTGCTCTACTTCATCGTGAAGGATCATCCCTTCACCGACGGAAACAAGCGTATCGGCTCGCTCCTCTTTCTCATGTATCTGAATCAGGAAGACGTAGCGCATCGGCTCAATCCCCAGGCCCTGACGGCGCTCACGCTGCTCATCGCCGAAAGCGCACCCGCCGGCAAGGACCTGATGATCCGCCTTATTATCAATCTGCTGGCGGAGCCTGTGGGATGAAGCGGCTGTACGGAGACGAACGGATATCCGCCACTTCCGTTACGCCGTGGCGTTGCAGCAACGCGATGAACGCTTCGCTGTCGTGCGTGGAATGGCCGATGGTGAGAACCGATCCGTCGGCTGCGTTCATGTTTTCGTTATCGGTCTCCCGGATTTGCGCCTATTCCGCCGCTCGGATAACGAGGCGCAACTCGCTTTCGCCGATCAGCGCGTATTCGGGCGTATGACCTGACAATTTCCGGCTTTCATGCAGAATGATCGGTACGCCGTCACCTCGCCGGTCCATCAGGCGCTCCCGCCCTAATCCGGTTGTCGCGGGACAGCGCGCCAAAAGCGACACGATCAGTTCGTTTCGATTGGCCTGTCGCAGGTGCAGGGAGTCGGGCGTAAGGGTATTGACCAGGGCTCCGGGAACGTATAGTTCGAGGCGATCGCCGAACATATGCAGCCGTATGCGCGAACCCGCTATCGAATAGTCTCTGTGGGCCACTGCATTGACCAGCGCCTCGAATACTGCGCGCTCGCTGAATTGCGGGCGCTCCGTTCGTGCTGTCTCCTTCGTTGCGCGCACCAGCATATTTTTGCGTACGAAGTGCAGCGCCTCGGCGACCTGCTCGTCGAGCGGTCCGCCGATGTCGCGGGCGTCCGTCTGGTAGTCCACGTCGGTGCGTTCGCCGGCGTAGCTGACCGCTTGTATATAAGC
>JANQSQ010000037.1 GCA_028283985.1 Rhodothermales bacterium
GGATACGCCCAGCATGGGGCTCCAGGCGCTAAAAAGCCGGCTGCCGGATTGATCGCCATTGGTCAACAAGCGATCGTCCATTTCAAACCGCACCGTTCCATAGCGCAGTCCGGCCAGCACCTGCATGTTTCGAACGGGCTGGAAGCCCCCATAAGCAAAGGCGCCCAAGGAAGCCACATTCTCGATCTGGTCCAGCCGAATCTCGTCACCGGGAACGCCTTGGGCATTATTGAAATTTTTGCGGATATCGTGTTGTAGCGCCCCATCGGCTCCCACACCCCACCGGATCCGTTCTCTGTCCCGCCGCAGCGCCGCCCGCATTCCCCCGGCCGTCCTGTCCAGATCGATATACGCAAAGGATAAAGGATTGTCGAGTTGCCGGCGTACGCCGTAACCGGTTATGCGGAGCGTCCCGAGATCGGCCTCCTGCTCGAACGCAGCGCCAGCCTGTACATGAAGGCTCTCCTTGCCGGCGCGGGCTTCCTCAAAGGCCGGACGAGCCATGGAGGGATCCGCCTCGAACTGTTCGCGCGTCAGCGAACCGGGATGCTCGGTATCCTGCAAGGCAAGAGCTGTCAGGATACGAACATGCGAAGAGGAACCGGTGCGAAACCGGGCAGAGACTCCGGCACGGCGACGAACGCCGGAAGAATAGTGCCGATACCCGTCCTGCGCCTGATTTGACACGTAAAATTGTATGGAATGCGCACCGAACGGCGCCCACCCATCGACAAGGATCCGGCGCTGTCCAAAGGAACCGGCAAGCGCCTGCGCGCGCAAACGCGAAGCAGGGCGAGTATCTTCCGCCGCGGCATTGCTCGACAGGAAAAGCACGGCCCCCGAACCGTTTCCCCAGAACAAGGAAGCAGGACTACGCAAGAGTTCCGTGCGGCGCAGGACGGAGGATTCCACTACATCGAGCACCGTCTGCCCATCCGGCATCGTGAGCGGAATACCATCGAGCACAACCTGCATGCCCCGCACGCCGAATGGGGCCCGCGCGCCCATTCCGCGCACGGAGATGCGCTCTCCAAGCGCAAAGTGGCCGCGGTCATTAATCCACGCACCGGGGAGCGAACGCAGCACGCGTTCCATGGAAAGTACGGAGCGCGGCAATGCGTCCGGGGAATTCGTCTCGACCGCAAGGGCGTATGGAGCCGATGCCGCATCCGCAGTGCCCCGCACCGCCTCAACCGTTAATTCCGGAAGCGCCTGTCCCGGAAGAACCGGCACGGATAACGTGTCCTGGGCAACGGCAATCCCCGGAAACAGGCAAGCCGCCGCCAGCCAGCATCGAACGGAAGACATGGTGCACATCATGCGATGCGTGCGCTATGTACGCACCCGGCTTGCCCGCAAACAGACCAGATCCGACCCGTACAGGAACTCCAGACTTCTCCTGAAAACATACATCATATCCCGTAACGGGATGCATGCTCGGAGAAACAGGAAAAACCCGACCGACAGGCCAAGCACTGTCAAACGTTCTGAAATGCCCTAAAGCGGATCAACCACCTACGCGCTCTACGTTCATGGCGCTGAGGCCTTTCGGCGTCTGCTCCACATCATATTCCACTTCTTCGCCGTCCCGCAATCCTTCGTCGAATCCGAGACCGGGTATGTTGTTACGATGGACAAATACGTCCTTGCTCCCGTCGTCCGGCGCGATAAAGCCAAAACCTTTATCTACGCTGAACCACTTTACTCTTCCCCGAGGCATGTTTTTTTTCCGTGTTCTAATGGCGCCATTAGCCTGTGTATTTCAACGCGTTACGCGCAACACAGTATAACGGCTAAGGTAAAATGACCCCCTGCGTACCCCGCTACAGGATATAGGTTTCCGGAACCATCGGATAACTCTCACATCGAGGCATCCGGGACGACCTCAGAATCGCTGTTCTGCAAAAACCAGTCCTGCATTATATCCATCCACACCGCAAGTCCCTGCCATGAGCCATAGGGCGCGTAGTGACGGCGAATGTCCGTATCCGTGCCTCCTCCGAATTTCCGGGCGAACATCGATCGGGCAGCGGAATCGAGCGCAAGGTAATCGAACCGGCCCAGCAGTTTCATGACCGCACCGGCAGCGTACGGGCCGAACCCGCTCAGGGAACGTATCTCGGCAAACAGATCGGCAGAAGACATCTCCGTATGTACCCATCCCTCTACGTCGATCTTTTCCTCCGCAATGCGGCAGGCCAGTTCGTGAAGGTATGCATTCCGGTATCCGGCCCGCACATGATCGGAAAACATGTCCAAAGACAGCTCCGCAACAGTCCCGGGAGAAGGGAAGGCGCCGGCCTGCCCCAACTCGTTCAGGCGCTGCGTCATCTGCCGCGTCATGGCCCAGGTCGTGTTGGTCGTCAACAGCGTTTTCGCCAAATCTTCCCAAACCGTGGGCGCACGCAGCAGTCGCCCGGCCCTGTGCGCAAGCACCCAGGCATAGCGAGGGACATTGGCAAGCAAGACATAAAACGGCTCCAGATCCATCTCAAGGTTGAAGGTGCGCCGGGCTACCTCCTGAAGATGGGCCCGGC
>JANQSQ010000059.1 GCA_028283985.1 Rhodothermales bacterium
CACATCCACCCCCATGCCTTGCTCCGCGTCGCCCCCATCGCGGCGCACGCCCAACTGCACCTTCGGCGCAAGAGATGCGCGATCGCCCATCCTCAGGATCCAGGAACTCTTCAGCGCCAGGCGCAGGCGATGCACCATCGCCGTAACGGCAGTAAGCGACCGCGAGGCGTCGAGCGAAGAACGAAGAAGCATCGCATCCGTTTGCCAGGACAATCCGAAGCCCCGCGATCCGGCGGAGACGATATCGCCGCTCATGCCTGCGGAACCGAGCGCCATGGAAAGATTCGAGGTCGAGGACAAGGAAGCAAGCGGACCCCTCTCCAAACGAAGCGAACCGCCGCCGAGGCCGCCTGTGCCCCATACCTGCAAACGGTCCGTAAATTTGTACCGCGCATACGGATATACGCCTGTAAGCGACGCCGACAGGGAAAGGCTGTCTTCGCCCGCTATCCGGTAGGCCCCCTCGCTCTCGCTGCGCGAAACCGCAAACCCGCGCAACCAGCCGGAGACGCTATGATCGATGCCGATCGTTCCCGACATAACATCTCCGGTAATATCCGCACCCGCCTCGCTGCCGCCGAACCGGGAAAACGAACCCTGACCCCATATCCCGAAAGTGTTCCCCGAAGACGTCTGTCTCGCATACCGGAAAGCGCTTCGCGCCAGCGCTTCGCGAAACGTCAGGTTCCTGAAACGATTCGCCGCCGTGTTCAAGCCCGGGGATATCCCGTACGAATTTCCCGAACGCGCGCTATGCCCGCCACCGTCATCGCCGCCCATCAAGGGAGAGGCGGTCATGGATTGCTGCGAAGCGTCCCAGAGCGCCGAAGCCCCGGACAGTTCCATATCCGGTCGCGCAGGCGCATCGCCGAACGCCATGCGCTGGCCCGCAACCGAAGCCTGCATGCCGGAGCCGCCGCGACCGACCCGCTCCATACGGTGCTGTACGGAAGAAAGAAGATGATCGGCGCCCGCGCGACTGGATCGGGCAAGCCAGGCCGATACGTCGACGCGGCCGGTTTCGTCCGTTACCTTGACCACCACATCGGAAATGGCCACCTCGCCGTAATCCCCGCCGCTCGCCTTGTGGTTCAGCGCCGCCGCGTCGTCGTATATATCGTTGTCCACCGCTGCGCTCACCGTGACCTCCTGCGCCGCATTCCAGTTCTCCGGCGTGAACGTAAGCGAAGTCTTGTTCGCCGTGATGTCTTCGTCCGAACCCGCGGCGAAAGACACTGCAATCGTTACGTCGTCGGAAGGCTGCGTATCGAGCACCACGGCGTACTCCACATTCGAGCCTTCCGTAACCGTGAGGGCAATCGGCGTCACCGTAACGCCCGCCGTATCGTTATCCGACTCGGTCGCCGTAACCGAAGAGACCGTAACGCCGCCGTAGTCCCCGCCCGACGCCGAATGCTCTATCGTCGCCATCCCGTTTATCGCATCGTCGTCCTCGGCCCCCGATACCGTCACCTCCTGCGCCGTAGACCAGTTCTCCGGCGTGAACGCGAGCGAGGTCTTGTCCGCCGTAATGTCTTCATCCGAACCCGAAGCCAGCGTCACCGAGATGGTTACTTCCTCCGAGGGCTGCGTATCGAGCGCCACGGCGTACTTCGCATTCGAGCCTTCCGGAATCGTGGGGGCCGTCGGCGTCACCGTAACGCCCACCGCATCGTTGTCCGATTCCGTTGCCATAACCGAAGAGACCGTAACGTCGCCGTAGTCCCCGCCCGACGCCGCATGCGCTATCGTCGCTCTCCCGTTTATCGCATCGTCGTCCTCGCCCCCCGATACCGTCACCTCCTGCGCCGTATTCCAGGTATCCGGAGTGAACGTGAGCGACGTTTTGTCCGCCGTAATGTCCGCATCCGAACCCGAAGCGAAAGATAATGAGATCGTCACATCGGCCGAAGGCTGCGTGTCGAGCACGACCGTGTACTTCGCGCTGTCGCCCTCGGACACAGCCAGCGCCGTCGGATTTATCGTAACGCCCGCCGTGTCGTTGTCCGACTCGGTCGCCGTAACCGAAGAGACCGTAACGCCCGTATAATCCCCGCCGCTTACCGAATGCTCTATCGTCGCTCTCCCCTTTATCGCATCGTCGTCCTCGCCCCCCCATACCGTGACCTCCTGGGCCACATTCCAGTTACCCGTGGTGAACGTAAGCGAGGTTTTATTGACTGTAATGTCCGTATCCGAACCGGCAGCCAGAGATACTCCGATATTTACGCTGGCGGAAGGCTGCGTATCAAGCACAACCGTGTATGTCGCATCGTCGTTCTCGGGCACCGCCAGCCCCATCGGATGTATCGTAACGCCCGTCGTATCGTTGTCCGACTCGGTCGCCACAACCGAAAAGGCCCTGACACTATCATCCCCGTCGTTTATCGCATGGCGTATCGTCGCTACGCCGTTTATCGCATCCGCGTCCTCGGCCGCCTTCACCCATACATCCTGCGCCGTATTCCAGTTATCCGTAGTGAACGTGAGCGAGGTCCTGTCTACCGTAACGTCCGTATCCGAACCCAAGTCATATGACGATGAGATCGTTACGTCGGCGGGAGGCTCCTGGGTCAGAACCACGCTGTATTTGGCGCTGTCGCCCTCGGCCACCGTGAGCACCGTCGGCGTCACCGCCATGCATGCACTCTGGTTATCGAAAAATGAAATACCCCCTAACCATGCCTGAAAATCGCTATCCGCAGGCGTAGTAATACAGGTGTTTCGTATATCCAATAGCATAGTCGAAGCCGATGCAAGTCTGAAACTCGCAGAAATCTCTCCTGACAACTCCGTATTGAAACTCAAAGATACCACCTCAAGGGTGGTCATATTCCACATTTCGGACGGTACTTCTCCGCTTAAGGCATTCCCGCCGATAACTAACCAGCTAAGGCTACTCATATTCCCTATTTCTGACGGGATGGGGCCGGTTAAGGAGTTACTGTTAAGCCGTAACTCCTCCAAGCTGGTCAGATTTCCTATTTCGGACGGGATAGGGCCGGCCAGGAGGTTGGTATTGAGATATAACCCCTCAAGGCTGGTCAGATTCCCTATTCCGGACGGGATGCTGCCCTCTAATAAATTATCGGTAAGCCGTAACTCCTCTAAGCTGGTCAGATTTCCTATTTCGGACGGGATGGAGCCATCCAGGGAGTTAGCGCCGAGATTTAACTCCTCCAGGCTGGTGAGATTTCCTATTTCGGACGGGATGCTGCCACGTAAGGAGTTACCGCTCGCCGCTAACTCCACAAGGCTGGTCAAATTCCCTATTTCGGACGGGATAGAGCCGGTTAATTTGTTGGTGTTGAGGTTTAACACCTCCAGGCTGGTCAAATCTCCTATTGCGGACGGGATGGCGTTGCGTAATCTGTTACTACTGAGGTCTAACACCTCAAGGCTGGTCAAATCTCCTATTGCGGACGGGATGCTGCCGCTTAATCTGTTACTACTGAGGTCTAACGCCTCAAGGCTGGTCAAATCTCCTATTGCGGACGGGATGCTGCCGCGTAAACTGTTGGAACCCAAATCCAGCTCGGTGACTGCGCTGTCAGTAACCGTGACCCCAAACCAGCTCTCGACCGGTTCGGCGGTTTTCCAGTTGGTATTATTGCTCCAGTTATCGCCGCCGGCGTCATTGTATAACGCTACCAGCGCCGCTCTCTCCGCGGCCGTTTGCGCCTGCGCCCCATTTGGAACGAAGACTATTGCCGCTAAAAAAGAGCAATAGATCGCAACCGACCACACCGTCCTTGAACAGCCAGTAAAGCAGGAAGGCCCGAGGGCAACGGCCTTCGATGAAGAAGGGAAATTGCGCACGAAAAAACTTCTCGTCCCCCTCCCCGTATGTTCGAATAAACGTATCATATCGCATGCGGGAACGTTGCGACATAGGCGTTGCTAGCGCTATCCCTCAAGCCACCATTGGGAAGCTTTAAAAAGTGGGTTATATACTAAAGCAATCGCTCTCCTGCGAACTGATCTAAAAACATCTTTCCTCCACGAATCAGGATCGAATTATTCCAGAAATTCCCAAATCCTAACATGGCCGGGGGCACGCGTATGGAAAATTGATACAACACCGGAGGAATTGACTAAGTGTCTCGCAACGCCGATCAAGAAGCCCCAAAAATAGAACCCTGCAGTTATTTTACATATAGGCCTTTTTTTATTTAGGAGTTATTGACAATTTTAAATATAAATTCACATAATCGAATTTTGTTACGATTTAGGAGTTATTGATAACTACAAACTTGACAAATCAACATGTAATTGTTAAGAACGGTGTTATGAAAATGCTGCGGAGATTATATACAAAAGTGCCCAAATCACGGGGAATTTTGAAATGAGGCGCCTGGGAGGGATCAGCCTAGGTTGCCAGTACCGACAGAAATGGTCCGATCTCCCCGCCCGCCAATATGACATGATTTTCCGAGGATCCTTTGGGTACTGTTCGGGGATCCTTCGGGTACTCTTAACTAAACCCAATTGGGGCACATTGGGCGTTTTAGGCGTAAATCCCCTTTTCTTTTTAAGGTATCGAGAGGTGGTTCGGTTTGATTGGACCACTTCTTCGCTCTGTGACGCCAAGTCACCGGCGAAATCGTTCCTTTTGGGGAGATCGTAGAACCGGCCAGCAAGCCGTACCGGCATCGCTCAAGGGGATGTTTTAGCAGATTTTCGCAGCACCGTTTCGCTGGCTTGAGATTGGCTCGGTGAGCAATCTCATCTCACTTCTTCTCACTTCTTCCCGGATCTTCTCAACATTTTTTACTGCCAATATCTGTCATTTGCGACGAGTTGGGACTGTCGTTTTACAATCGGACTTCGCCTTGTGCGCTGACCCTGCCGCTAACGGTTACAGCCCGAAGGAAACGCCTGCATGAATGCGTACGTCCCCCGGCCCGCTCTCGGGATTCAAGGCGGCGCTCATATTGATCAGCCCCGCGGCGGTTCTGAACCGGATT
>JANQSQ010000060.1 GCA_028283985.1 Rhodothermales bacterium
CGATACCGCATGGGGCGCGCTGGATATGCTCCTTGTCGATTTGCCGCCGGGATCGGATCGCCTGCCGACCCTTGTTGACGTCACCCCGCGCATCGATGCGGTCGTCGTAGTTACTATTCCTTCGGTGGTGGCCCTGGATGCGGTGGGGCGCTCCGTGCGCATGATCCGGGAACACCTCGACGTGTCGTCGCTGGGGCTTGTCGAAAACATGGCGTCGCACACTTGTCCGCATTGCGGACAGGCGGATCCGCTGTATTCGCCGGGCCGTACGGATGAGTTGGCCAAGGCCCTCGATGTACCCGTGCTGGCGCGCATCCCCTTTGATCCTGCGCTCGGCATGGCTGCCGACGAAGGCCGTCCGTACCTGTGCGCACACCCGGATCGCCCGGCGGCGCGCGCCTTCGCCGGACTGGCCAGTTGCCTTCAACTTCTTCTCGACGCCTCATGAAATTTCTTTGCGTGGAATGTGACGAGGCCATGAGCCTCGCCGAAACGCGCGGCCCCGACCGCGGCTCCATGACGGTTGTATTCGGTTGCCCTGCGTGCGGCAGGCAAACCGCCATGCTGACCAATTCGAGCGAAACCCAAGTGGTGCGTTCTCTTGGCGTGAAGATCGGGGGACAATCTGTGCCTGCCGAGCCGATGGAAGGTATACGGACCGGGCTGGCTGCTTCATCGGTGGGGGTTTCCGATCCTGATGCGGGCGGCGGCGCTTCGAAATGTCCTTTTACGGGTATGGTCAACGAGGCCTTCGGGCGCAGCGACATGCCCTGGACGGACGGCGCGCGCCAGCGCATGGAGAATATTCCCGCTTCCGCCCGCGGCATGGTTATGCAGAGCGTGGAGCGCTATGCCGAAGCCGAGGGACTCGCCGAGGTGACCGAGGCCGTCCTGGACCGGGCGCGCAGCGGCATGGGCATGTAAAAAGCCATGTTCACCTTTCGCGCCGTCGTTCTATGGATTCATCTGGCGGCGATCATCGTCTGGGTCGGCGGGATGATCGTCGTACCGTTTGTGGCGATGCCCGCCGTGCGCCGGTTTGCCGGCGAACACCTTGCCCCCGAACGCGCCGCTGCGCTTATCGAGACGCTCGCGCGCCGGTTCCAGCGCTTCAGCAGGGAGCTTTTCTTCACGATCCTGCTGACCGGGATTTTCAATCTCATCAATGCAGGGTGGCTGACGAACTTCAGCTACCCGACTATGTACCTCCAACTGGTCGGCGCCAAGTTTATCCTGTTCCTTACGATGGGCGTCAACCAGGCATGGTACAGCCTGAAGCTTGTGCCTCAAGGGAAAACGCGGACTGCTCTGTGGTCTGCGCTTGCCAATGCGGCACTTGCTGCTGTCGTGCTGTATCTGGGGTTGAAGTTGCGGTTCGGATAGCCGAGGCGACCGCAATTTGCTTATTAAAAATATTAAGATAAAATATTTGTAACTTTAATTTTTTAACTTGATTATTGCAGCGATTTCCTCGGAAGCCTTTCCGTCCGCTGCAAGCCTTCGCCGCAAATCCTCCACATTACCCCCGATGTCTTCCAGCAGATAGCCTGCGTCCTTCATCAGGCTGCGCCAGCGGTCGTCCATCGGGATGCACCGCGAGGCGATCATCGCATCCGGCAGCATATCGATGCGCAGTTCGAAGAAACGGTGGAACCGCTCCATGGCGGCCAGTTCTACAGGATCGAAAGCGTCTTTGAAGGTCTCCGCCGCCTCGGGCGCCAGATCGCCCTTCAACCCATCCATATACCGCTCGCTCGGAACATATACGTCATCGAACCAGGCGCAAGCCAGTTCGTAAGCCAACCTCGGACGTCCGAGGCGCTGCGACAGCGTTTCCTGCGCTTCCTCGCTTGTCAGCAAGCCCAGCAAGGTGGCGATGCGCTGGCGATGATCGGGGGTTGTCGTCGGCGTATCCGCCATGTTATTTGATCGGTATCATGTGTCGGGCAACGATCTTGTTTCCAGTCTGCAAGCGGTATACATACGGACCGCCGGGCTGGTTGCAAGCGCCTACCGCTTGTGCCCATTTTGCCCCTTTTGAGTAATTTTTACTCCATTTCGGAGTAGTTTTTACTCAAAACGATGTGTTAGGCGCGCGTTTTAATATCTCTGCATCATTATGCAATTCGAGTCTTGCCCCGGAAAAAACGCTCGCAATCTCCCCGGATGCGGCATGGATTTTAAGGCGGCGCAAGCCTTATGGGACGATCCCCGGCGCCTTGAGGGCGCTGGTCGACACGCCGGGAGCCCCCGGCGTCTGCTCTCGTTTTTGGGCACCTGTCGGATAATTGCTAAACCAGTTCAGCACACAACGCGGCGCCTAAATGCACGAGCCCCGCTTCTTGCGGGGCTCGTGCTGCTTTTTTTATGCCTTGTCGGCTGCGAGGAAGACGTGGCCGGGCCGACCGGAGTGGACGAGCCGTTCTCGCTGTACGGCGTCTTTAATCCCCGGCTGCCTGTCCAGACGGTCCTCGTCGGTCCGGTGGAAGACCTGCTTGTCCCGGAATCGGGGGATGCGCTCGACGCGGTCGTCGCCTCGACCGATCTGGGCAGCGGCAAAACGTACGTGTGGCGGGATTCGGTAGCGGCCAACGCTACGGGGCAACTGGATCATATCTACTGGGCCGATTTTACGCCCGGATACGGGAGCCGTCATCGTATGGAAGTGGTGCGGTCCGACGGAAAGAAAAGTACTGTACACGTGGAAGTGCCCGGAGAGGTGCGTATCGAGGACAGTGATGCGGGCACGCGAGATCTGCATGTGCGCATTCTGGGGTTCGACGATGAGCCTTTTTCGCTTGTTCGTATAGAAATCGTATACGATGTCTCCTTTTATCATGTGGAAACCCCCGATACGGTATGTGTGACCCCTCGCCATCGCTATGCGATTTCGCACAGAGGCATGGAGAATAAAGCAGATCGCGGGTGGGAATTCACCACCGATCTGAACATTCTGTACGAAACCCTGCGCTCCTATTATCATAACGATACGGGGATTCTATTCAGGAATCCGATTCGGGATGGTCTTGCCTTATTGAGGTTGCGACTGGCAGTCACAGTCGGAAGCCCCGAGTGGGATCCTCCGGGAGGCGATCCGTCGGATGAGCGGGTGCTGGTCCAGCCCGGGACGCTTTCGAACGTGGAGAACGGCTACGGCCTGGTGGTTGGAGGATACAATGACGAAGCCCCGTTATATCCCTCCAGCAGAGCGATCGAAGACACCCCGTTTTTCGATTTTATACAGAGGGACGGAGGCGACTACTGCCTCGGGACCATAGAGGATTTGGAGGGATAGCGAATCACACCTGTACGCCGGATTATCGGGACATTCCTTGCCGTCGTTGCCTTTTCGGCGTTTGCGGCGTGGTACGGCTCCGCCGAGGCGCAGGCCCAGGCGCCGTCCCGGCGCGCCGTCCTGAGCGGTTTTGTGACGGACGCCTCGG
>JANQSQ010000061.1 GCA_028283985.1 Rhodothermales bacterium
ACGCGTCGGGGCCCACCAGCTCGGAAGCCCGCCGCATGTCCGCCTCGGTAATGTCCGGACCCTCCAGCGTCAGGTTGTGAGCAATGGAACCGGAAAACAGGAACACGTCCTGCAGGACCAGCCCCACGCGGCGGCGCAGCTCGGCAAGACGCAGGTCCCGGATATCGACCCCGTCGATGAAAATCCCGCCCCGCTGGATATCGTAGAAACGCAGAAGCGTATTGATGATCGTCGTCTTTCCGGCCCCCGTGGCCCCCACAATGGCCACCTGCTGCCCCGGCTCCACCACGAACGACACGTCGCGCAGAATCCAGTCCGTCTCCCGCTCGCCGTTTTCCTCTTCCGGACGATACGAAAACCAGACATTCCGGAACTCGATCCGGCCCTGCACGCGGTCGAGCACGACGGGCGTCTCTTTTTCGGCAAGCGAAGCGTCCTCGTCCAGCAGCCCGAAAATGCGTTCCGCGCCGGCCATCGCGCTCTGCAACGTGTTGTACTGGTCCGAAAGATTGCGAATGGGTTCGAAAAACTGCCGGGAAAACTGGATAAAGGCAATGAGCACGCCGATCGTGAGCGTCCCGGCCATGGCCTGCAACCCCCCGAACCAGATGACCAGACCCAGCGCCGTGGACGCCACGATGTCCACCATCGGCCAGAAGAGCGCAAAGTAGAAGATGGTCTTGATCTGCGCGGCGCGGTGCTCGTGATTGATGCCGCTGAACCGCTTCATCTCCTCCCGCTCCCGGTTGAACGCCTGCACGATGTGCATCCCCGAAATGTGTTCCTGCAGGAACGAATTGAGCCGCGCCACCTGCTTGCGGGTTTCCCGGTACTGTACGCGCACCTTGCGTCGAAACTGGAAAACCCCGTACGCCATGGCGGGCATCACGGCCAGCACGACCAGCGCCAGCACCCAGTTCAGGGAGAACATGAAATACAGGATGAAGGCGATCCGGAACAGGTTGCCCAGAATGACGACCACCCCCGCCGACAACACGTCGCTGAGCGCCTCCACGTCGCTCGTCGTCCGCGTGATCAGCCGGCCGACCGGCGTGCGGTCGAAGAAACGAAGCGGCTGCCGCTGGATATGGCGAAAAACCTTCGTGCGCAGGTCATAGATCGCATTCTGCCCGATCCACTGCGTCAGATACCCCTGCATGAGCGAAAAAATGCCCTCGCCGACCAGGGCGCCCACCAGCAGAAGCACGATCCCCTGCAACCCCTCCAGATCCCCCGGCACGATATAACTGTCGATGGCTTCCTGCACCAGGCGGGGGCGGAGCGGCCCCAGAAAAGAAGCGCCTGCCGTCAGCACGAACGCCGCCAGCACCCACCACTTGTAGGGAGCCAGATAGCGCACGATGCGGCGCAGCAGGCGACCGTCGAAGCCTTGGGTATCCTCTTTGGGCTTGGACATGGCGGGGTATCGGACGGATCGCCGAACGAAAAGACAGACTGACCTTTAATTCCCGAATCCTTTCCATGTTCTTGAGGATGCTCTGATCGATTCCGCGAAGTTTAGGGCCCGGGATATCCTGCAAGCTCGCGGCCAACCGCACGTTTATGTTTTGAGAGAAGGCGCGTCTCAAGGTCCTCTTTAATCAGAGGCTCCTAAAGAGTAAAAAAGGAGTAAAAACCGCACACAGACGGTCTTCCTTGAAATTTAGCCGAAACTAAAAGTATATTTAACTTGTATTGAGATAGTAACGGTATAATCCGGCGTTTCTGCGCCATGTTTCTCTAACGGGCATCCGCCATGCGGCCCCGACAGGCATCTACACCGGCCATCTATACCTGCCGTCTCCGACAGACATTCCAAACAGACACCCTCCCATGCGATCGTACGCTTTCTTTCTTGCGGTGCTGTTCTCCGCCGGCATGGTCACCTCATGCGGGCAAACGCGCGGCAACGACGCAATCTTGCCGGACCGGCTCAGCGTCGTCGCCGCCACCAGTATCATCGCCGATCTGGCGACGCAGATAGGCGGCGAACACGTATCGGTGACCGGCCTCATGGGGCCCGGCGTGGACCCGCACCTGTACAAGGCCAGCGCCGGAGACGTGACCCGCCTGAGCGGGGCCGACGTGATCCTGTACAACGGCTTGCATCTGGAAGGAAAAATGGCCGACGTGTTCGAGCGGATGCGGGAGCGCGGGATCCCCGTATTCGCCGTGGCGGAAGAAAGCGTGACCGGGGAAGACCTGATCGATTCGGAACTGTTTCAGGGCAACTACGACCCCCATATCTGGTTCGATGTAACCTTGTGGCGGCATGCAGCGCGGCGCGTGCAGGAAATCCTTGCGGAAGCCGACCCGCTTCACGCCGCCGCCTACCGGGAACGCCTCGCCAGCTACCTTGCGGAGATGGACCGCACGCATGCGTACGTCCGGGAACGGACCGCTGCGATTCAGGCGGACCGCCGCGTGATCGTCACGTCGCACGACGCGTTCGGATATTTCGGCAGGGCGTACGGATTCGAGGTGCATGGTCTGCAAGGCATCAGCACGGCGGCGGAAGCCGGCACGGCGGATGTGCAGCAACTGGCCGATCTGGTAGCCGCCCGGCGGATTCCGGCGATGTTCGTCGAATCCTCCATTTCTCCACGGGGCATAGAGGCCGTACAGGAAGCCGTGCGGGCGCGCGGTTTCGAGGTGGGGATCGGAGGAACGCTCTATGGCGACGCGCTCGGAGACCCCGATTCGCAGGCGGGCACCTATCTCGGCATGATGCGCACGAACATCGACACCATCGTGGCCGCCCTTGCCGGGGACCCGGTGTGAATATCCGCGTGAACGACCCTGCGGCCATAGAAGTACGCGACCTTACCGTCGCCTACCGGGACCGGCCTGTCCTGTGGGACATCGACCTTACCGTGCCCTCCGGCGTGCTTATGGCGGTCGTGGGGCCTAA
>JANQSQ010000067.1 GCA_028283985.1 Rhodothermales bacterium
GGCTCGGTGAGCCATGAACTGATCTCGCTCGTCGATCTGATGGCGACGTTCGCTTCCGTTACCGGGCAGATGCTTCCCGACGATGCAGGCGAAGACAGCTACGACCTGACGCCCGTGCTGCTGGGTGAACCTCTGGAAGGACCCATCCGCGAGGCCGCTGTGCATCACTCGGTCAATGGCACATTCGCTATCCGGCAGGGCTCCTGGAAGCTGATCGAAGGACTCGGATCGGGCGGTTTCACGCAGCCGGTATCCGTCGAACCGGGCCCGGGGGATCCATTGGGGCAGTTGTACCACCTCGGAGACGATCCGGGCGAGACGAACAACCTGTATGCGGAGCACCCGGAAGTCGTCGAAAGGCTTTCCGCCTTGCTCGCCCGGTACCGGGAACAGGGATACAGCCGCCCTATGACCGGAGCTCCCGCTCAACATTGATATAATGAAACCGTACGACGCCGTGGATATCCGGAACGCAACCCCGGATCATTACAGAAGCAACGGCAAGATCACCTGGATCGAATCCATGGGATCGCTGCTCTGCTTCCGCGCTGTACTTGTGTTGCTTGCAGCGTTGCTCTTCTGTGCGCCCGCGGCGACACAGGCTTTCTCCCAGTCTTTTGCACCGGCCACCCCGGAAGAGGCGGGTGTTTCTTCGGAACGGCTTGCACGCATCGATGCGGCACTCGAACAGTACGTCGAGCAAGAACGGCTACCGGGCGCCGCACTGGTAATAGGCCGGCGCGGGCATGTCGTCTATGCCAGGGCATTCGGCTACCGGGACCGTGAGGCGGAAGAACCGCTCGATGTCACCGATCTTTTTCGTATCGCTTCGCAGACCAAGGCGGTCATTTCCGCGGGCGTGATGATTTTGCAGGAGCAGGGACGCTTGCTGATCGATCAGGACCTGAGCGATTTTATTCCCGAATTCGACAGCACCACGGTGGCCGTGGAGAAAGAGGAAGGGGGCTATGAGATAGTTCCTGCCAAGCGCAAAATCACTGTGCGCGATCTGCTTACCCACACCGCCGGTATCGGATACGGTTGGGGCCCCGCCGCCGAGCGCTGGGTAGAGGCGGGTATTCAGGGCTGGTATTTTGCGGACCGCGACGAACCGATCGCCGCAACGGTCGAGCGCATGGCGGATTTGCCCATGGACGCCCAACCGGGCGGGCAATTAGCGTACGGCTACGCCACGGACATTCTGGGCGTGGTTATCGAGCGGGCTTCCGGCATGCCGCTGGACGAATTTCTGCGGGTCGAAATGTTCGAGCCGCTGGGCATGGCGGATACGCATTTCTACGTGCCTCCGGAAAAAGCGGACCGGCTCGCTGTGGTGTACTCGCTGACGGAAGCGGACGGGATGGTTCGCGCGCCGGATCCGGGCCATATGGTCGGCCAGGGCATGTACCTCGAGGGACCGCGAAAGAGTTTTTCCGGGGGCGCCGGTCTGGTTTCCACGCCGGGAGACTATGCCCGCTTTCTGGAGGCGCTCCGGCGGGGAGGCATACTGGACGGGGCCCGCATTCTGTCGCCCAAGACGGTCCAATTGATGACGGTTGATCATGTGCGCGATGCATGGAAGGGAGACGGGGGCAGCGGGTTTGGTCTCGGTTTCGGCGTTATCGAGGAGCTTGGATGGAGCGGATTGCCGGGTTCTCCGGGAGCGTACTGGTGGGGAGGGGCCTATCACTCCACGTACTGGGTCGATCCGGCGGAAGAACTGGTCGTTTCGTATATGACGCAGGTTATCCCTGCCCAGGGCCTTGACGACCACCAGCGTATCCGGGCGCTTGTCTACCAGGCGCTGGTGGATTGACGCGCATGGACTGAGTCGGCGCAACGAAGCGGCCGCTTCGTATGGAGGCAGCGAAATGAATATCAGAGGCCGTCGTTCCAGAGCCGGGCGCGTTGCATGAAGACGGAAGGATCTTCACGCCATTGGGCATAGCCGATCTGCATACTGTCGGTCAGCCAGTCGATTCTTTCGTCGATGCATGAACGCAACGGAGCGTCGTTGACGTTGAGCGTGAAACCGCCCAGTTCGATCGCGGTGTCGAGCGCCGTAACGGCGAACGCGCCGTCCGAGATGCTGCTGGCGTCGCGATTGCCGATTTCGCCGCGGGCGATTGCATCGATATCGCCGTTGCGAAGCGCATTCAGTAGTTCGGTTTCTCCCGTCAATTCGCCGAGGTAGACGATCTGCGGCATGGAAGGAGCAGGCGGATGGAGATGGCTTCGAAGACGCAGCGCAGGCGAGACATATCCGGCTGAGATGGTGTAGTCCGGCGTTCCGTCGGCCGTCAGGATGCCGTCGGGCGTTTCGATCTGTGTCCCTTCGACCAGTACGCCGTCGGAGTCTATCAGACCGGTGATTTGCAGCAGCCTGACCTCGCCGGTCGTCGCCGGTAATACGCCGACGCGGATTTCGTTCGTCAGATCGGCGTAGGCGGCGATGCGATCAGTGTCTTCCGACCGCACCAGCAACGATTGCCGGAATGTGATGTGTCCGGCTGTGAATTCGACCACTTTGCTTCCGGCCTCATCCTTCGTTCGCGATTCGAGGATCGTGATTCCTCCGCCCGCCATATCGTAGCCCGTCGCGGAGGGTTTCAGCCAGATCCCGCTCCACTCGGCGACAGGGTGGCGGTCGAACGACAGATTGGTCTCATCCATGGTTTCCAGCGCGGTGATCAGATCGGCTTCGTAGCCGCGGTGATCGCCGAAACCGGGCAATGCCGGGTTCTCGTCGGCGCTGTAGCTGACGGGCGCGAAGAAAGCGTAGAAGCCGAGATTCAGCGTTCGGCCTTCGTCGACGCAGCCCGTGGCGGACATTGGATCTGCGGGCGAACACCCTGATGCGTACATCAGAATCGCCATCAGCCATGCGGCGCCGGCGGCGATGGAAAAACGCGGTCGTTTTGCAGCGAACAAGGCGGGTGGTCCGGAAGGTATGAGGGTTGGCATGGCGAAGCCTTGCACACGGAGTTCTGACACGGGCGCTCGACAAAGCCCCGATTCTTGTTCCGGGCCCGATTTGTCGGATCGGGCGCCGGTTCATGGACAGGCGCCGTCGATTGTGGCGAAGCGGTTGCGCCGGGTCCGACGGCAATGGCCCGGCCACGGCAAGGAAGTTTCCGCAACAAAGATAGCATATGTTTTTATCCGATCGCAAGACGCGGCGCGGGGGTTGCGAACGCCGATTCGGATCGGGAAATCGATACGGTCGGGGGCCGCCGAGGCGCGCATTTTGACACGGCGTCACACAGGGCTTGACAGCAAATGAAAAATTTGTACATTCAAAAGGAATAGACAGGCACGGTGGCATGCCGGGGGTATTGCAGGTGCGATAGCCTCTATAGCCACAGGAAGATGTATTTATCCCGGTCAACTACTCACGAAGACGCAACACGCTGATGGAAGGATCGAAAAAGGGTTTTTCACGCAGAAAATTTATCGGGGGCATGGCGGCGGCCTCGGCTCTCTCTGTAGTTCCTCGTCATGTACTGGGCGGTGCGGGCTTTGTAGCCCCCAGCGACAAGATCAACATTGCGCAGATCGGCGCCGGCACCCAGGCGCTTCGCCAGTTGAACGGCGGTACGATGCAGCGCGACGACATCCGGGTTACGAGCGTGACCGACCCCAACCGCGATACGCAGGATTACGTGGATTGGGGCCGGTTCGGCACGCGGCGCAGTATCCGCCGGTTGCTGCAGGATGATTCCTGGGGCGAAGGAGATACGGGTACGCGCGGCGGCCGCGATTATGCTAAACTCGTCATTGATACGTACTATGCCGAGTCGGGTGATTCCGATGGGGTGCGCACGTACGAGGATTACCGGGAGATGCTTGCCGCCGAAGACGACGCGGACGCCGTGGTCGTTATCGTGCCGGATCACCTCCATGCGCACATTTCCATTGCGGCCATGAAGGCAGGAAAGGCGGTCATCATGCACAAGCCGGTCGGGCTTTCGCCGCATGAAGTGCGCCGTGTTCTCGAGACGGAAAAGGAAACCGGCGCCGTGACGCATCTTTTGGCCTACAGCGCGCCGGAGAACCACGGACGCCTGAAGGCCTGGCTGGAAATCGGCGCCATAGGGCATGTCCTTGAAGTGCACAACTGGACGAATCGGCCCGTGTGGCCCCAGGCCTGGCCTGATTATCCCCAGGAGCAGGCAGCGATTCCCGACGGATTCAATTGGGATCTGTGGCAAGGGCCTGTCCCGCATCAGCAGTACCATCCGCTCCTGACGCACACGCTGTACCGGGGCTGGTACAACTACGGGGCAGGGTGTCTCGGCGACATGGGCAATTACAGCTTGTGGCAGCCGCATCGTTTCCTGAAGTTAGGGGCGCCGGACATGGTGGAAGCGTACACGAGCAAGAGCGTTATTCTGAACGACGACCTGGTATGCAGGACGCGCCATTTTTCACCGGTCGCTTTTCCGAGCGCCAGCCAGATTCATTTTCGGCATCCCCGCACGGAAGATCGCCCCGAAGTGGATGTCTACTGGTATAGCGGCTCCATGAAACCGCAGACGCCGGAGGAATTGTTGATGGCTGATGGACAGCTTCCGGGCGAGGGCATGTTGTTCGTCGGGTCGAATGGCAAAATCCTTTGCGGCTTCCGGGGAGAAAATCCGCGATTGCTTCCGGAGCATCGGATGACGTCCATGAATATCGAGGAAGAGGAAGTCCGCGAGATGAATCAGGACGACGAGTGGACCGAGGCCGTGCGCACGAAGGAGCCCTCGCGCGGGTCGTTCAGCGAAGCAGCCAGCCTTGCAGAGACGACAGCGCTCGGCATCTCCGCCGTGCAGAATCCGGCAACGCGTTTGCTCTGGGATTCGGAGAACATGACGTTCACGAACGCCGACGTTCCGGCGCACCGTACGTACCGGGAAGGCTGGGAATTGTAGGATACTCTGATCAAAACCACTTCGCTCAGCGCTTCACGTTCGTGCGTGAAGCGCCCTTCGGGAGGCTGCGAGGGGTGCGCTGGCTGCGTCATTCCTCATTATGCGGGGCCGCCACCTGCATTGCTTCGTCATTTTTTGCCAGCGCGCCCCTTTCAGCCTCTGAGCTTTGCGGACTTAATCAGAGTATCCTATAGCCGGAATGGTTATTCCACGGGGCGCCGCGCACGGTTTGCAACCCGGATGTTTGTACTGAGCTGTATACCGTGTGCGGGATATCCCCTTGCCGTTAGGCCAGGAACACGTAGCGCAGGAGGAAGAGGGCTGCGAGCAGGTGCACCAGCCAGGAAACCTCTCCGGCGCGCCTCCGCAATATCTTGAGGGCGGAAAAGGCGATCAGGCCCATCGCCAGTCCGTCCGCGATGCTGAATGTGAGCGGCATGCCCGCCATGATCAGGATTGCGGGGACCGCCGTGTCGATGTTATCCCAGTCGATCTCTCGCGCCAGCCCAACCGTGGTGGCGCCAATGATGATCAGGGCCGCCGCCACGACCGCTGCCGGAATAGAGGTCGCAAAGAATGCGGCCGGCAGGGCGATGAGAAACAATACGCCGGTGACGACGGCCGTCAATCCGGATCGCCCGCCGGCGGCGATTCCGGCGGCGCTTTCGATATAGGTGGTCACCGTGGATGTGCCGGTCAGGGCGCCCCCTATCGTCGCTGCTCCGTCTACCCCCAGCATGTGTCCGAGACGGGGCACCTCTCCTTTGGCGTTTTCGAGCCCTGCTTTTTTGATCAGCCCGATCACGGTGCCGAGGGAATCGAAGAAATCCACGAAAAGCATGGCGAAAACGATATCCAGCAGTCCGATGGACAAGGCGCCCTGCAGGTCGAGCGCAAAGAGTGCATCCAGCGCGCCGCCTTCCTGGGCGCCTCCTCCTCCAAGCATGCCCAGCGGGATGGCTGCCAACGTGGCTACCACAATGCCGATGAGGATGCCGGCCCGTATGCCCCGCGACAGCAGCGTTGCAATCAGAAACAACGTTCCGATCGCCAGGAGGGCCTGCGGCGAAGTCAGGTCGCCGCGCGTTACGAGCGTGGCCGGATGCGCCTGGATCAGCCCGGCGTTATTCAGGCCGATCATCATCAGAAAAAGCCCGATGCCTGCTCCGATGGCGGGAAGCAGTTCACGAGGCATCATGCGTACGATGGCTTGCCGTACGCCCACGACGGTAAGCAGCACGAAAACCACTCCCGAAAGAAATACGACCCCGAGCGCTTCTTGCCAACCGAGGCCCATGCCCTGCACGACCGTGTAGGTAAAGAACGCGTTCAGCCCCATGCCGGGCGCCACCGCGAGCGGCAGGCGGGCCCACAATCCCATGGCGATCGTGCCGAATCCGCTCATCAGGCAGGTCGCGAATGCTGCGGCTGCCGGAGGAATTCCGGCGTCGGCGAGAATGGCGGGGTTCACGGCGATGATGTAGCTCATCGCCAGGAAGGTCGTCGCGCCGGCGAGGACCTCTGTGCGCACCGATGTACCGAGGGCGGGCAGATCGAAGTACCGTTCGAGGCGGTTCAGCAGGGAAGACATCGTGTTGCGCAATGGATTGGGGGCGCCGAGCGTGCAAAGCCGTTCCGGATTGCCGGCATGGCCTCGGGCAGGGAAACTGCATCGAAATTAGCCCAATCTCTACAAACAAAGTTGAGGGAATGAATTTTTTCCGTACGTTAGCCAAGCGATCCCCGTTGCACAAACGATCTCCACCCGTACCTATGCGCTACCCTGTCTCTTTTTTCCTGATTCTGTTTTTTGCTGTCGTATCGGTCCATGCGCAATCGACTGAGCCCTTGCGCGTCATCGCTTTCGGAGCGCACCCCGACGATGCCGAACTGAAAGCCGGCGGCGTGGCCTATCTCTGGGCGCAGGAAGGCGCCGCCGTGAAGTTTGTGTCCACGACCAACGGCGATATAGGCCATTTCGAACAATCAGGCGGCCCGCTTGCGCAGCGGCGCGAAGCCGAGGTGTCCGTCTGCGCGGATATTTTCGGGATTACGACGGAAGTCTACGATATCCACGACGGGGAGCTCATGCCGACGCTGGAGAACAGGAGGAAGGTCGTGCGATCCATTCGCGAATGGGATGCGGATATTGTAATGGCGCACCGGCGGTACGATTATCATCCGGATCATCGCTACACAGGCGAGCTCGTGGACGACGCCGCCGTCACCGTGGTCGCGCCGTTTTTCGAGGCCCTGACCCCTGGCGTGGACCGCAACCCCATTTTCCTGTATCTGTATGACGGCTTCCAAAAGCCTTATCCGTTCCAGCCAGACCTGGTGGTAGGCATCGACGAGGCGGCGGAGGCGAAGTGGGATTGCATCCGCGCGATGCCTTCCCAGTTTTCCGACGCGGATTCCTGGCAGGGGCGGTATTTGCCGAACGTCCCGGAGGATCCGGAGGAACGCACGGAATTCATTCTGGACTATATGAAAACCCGTAGCGCCGCCGTGGCCGACAAGTACCGCGACCGGCTCATCGAATTGTACGGCGAGGAGAAGGGGCGTGCGATCGTCTACGCCGAAGCGTTCGAGATTTCTGAGTACGGACGCCAACCCAGCGAGGAAGAACTCCGGGCGCTGTTTCCCACCTTCGACGAGTAGATCGCGCCTTGTTCGATGTGCCCGACCAAGGGCGCTTGCCCCTGGTCCGACGTGTCCGGTTGAAAGCCAGTTCTACCTGATGGTTGCGGGTTGCGGGGCGTGGGGGGAATCGGCTTTTTACGTGGAGGATCACTCGATTGCGTTCTCCGGATTCTCCAGGGTGTTTTCCTTTCCGGGCGGCATACGCCCGAAGGTGCGATTCGGAAGGGCGTCTCCGGTTTCCCGGTCATATTCGTCCGGAGTGCGTGCTGCCGGACTTGTGTCGCCTGTTGCTTCCAGCCATGTTTCCAGCACGCCGCGCAGGCGTTCAAGGGCTTCAGTGTGCGCGGGGTCCTGTGACACGTCGTACAGTTCCTGCGGATCGCCTGCGACGAGATACAGTTCTTCTTCCGGGCGAGGGGTGTCGAACACAATGTGCTGCTGCGGGGTCAGGGCGCCTTCATCCCGGAGCGCTCGCATTTTCCGGAATGTATCCCCCCGGATCGCGTCCGCAGGCGGCCCGTTGGGAATGTCCGTGTAGAAGTTCCGGATATACTTGTAGCGGCTGTTGCGTACGGCGCGCACGCGGTCGTCGAAGTCGTGCCAGTTTCTCTCGGCAAAGATGTGATCGCGTACCACAGCGGACGGGTCGTTAAGGATGGGCACGATGCTTTCTCCCTCGAACGAGAAGGGGCTTTCTATGCCGGCCAGGTCCAGAAGCGTGGGCGCAAGGTCCACGGCGCTCACCAGGCTGTATGTCGTGGAGCCGGCCCCCACCCCGGCCGGAAAACGGACGATCCACGGGGTGCGGACGCCGCTGTCGTACACCGTGGTCTTTGCGCGGGGAAACGGAGCTCCGTTGTCGCTTATGAACAGCACGAACGTGTTTTCCGCGACCTGCTGCCGGTCCAGTTCGTCCAGCACGCTGCCGACATAGTGATCCAGCCGGGCAATCTCGTCATAGTACAATGCGAGGTCCTTTCGCACTTCCGGCGTGTCGGGCAAATAGGCAGGGACGACCACATCCTCAAGAGTATGCGGAGTATCGATGATACCCTCCTGGTAGGGGCGATGGGGATCGAACGAAGAAAGCCATGCAAGGAAGGGCCGGCCTTCGGGCCGCTGTTTCAGGGCGTCCACCCATGACCCGGCGCCGCTGGCGTATCCTCCGCCCGGCATGAGTTCGTTTTCATTCGCTTCGTCGGTGGTGCGTTCGCCGCCTCCCTGTATGACCAGATCGAACCGTGCTACGGCGGCATCGCCCAGATGCCATTTACCCGCGGATACGGTCCAGTATCCGGCCTCCCGGAGCAGGTCTACAAACGTGATCTGGTCCTCAGGCAAGGGCCAGTGCAATTGTTCGGCGCCGGTCTGATGCGGGTATTTCCCGGTCAGGATGGAAGCCCGGCTGGGGCTGCACGAACTGGTGGTGACGAAGGCGTAGTCGAAGCGCATGCCGTGGTCGGCCAGCCGCTGAAGATTCGGCGTCCGGATAGAAGGATGGCCGTAGGGCGTGACATCTTCCCACCCCATATCGTCTGCTATCAGAATGACGAAATTGGGCGGGCTGGCGGGGGCAGGTGCTTCGCCGCAGGCAGCGGCGCTCATGGCTGCCGCAAGCAGCAGGATGGCGGGAAGGAGATTTCGGGACATGGACGGGATGCAAAAAATAAGGAGCGCAGGTCTGTTTGTGTTTCAAGTATGCCGTACTTTCGGGAAGCCGCTCGCAAGATATACCGGACGGCGCGCTCCAAAAGATACTGCATCACTCGTTTACGATTCGAATCCGTGCGATTTGGAAAAACGTTGTGCCTGACCGCGGCGCTATGCCTGTCGGCATGTACTTCCGGCTCCGATGTAGTCGTCATCAAAATGGGCCACGGCCTCGACGCGTCGCATTCCGTCCATCAGGCCATGGTGTATCTCGGCGAACGCCTTGCCGCAAAGTCCGATTCGACGATGCGGGTGGATGTATATCCCAGCCAGCAACTTGGCACCGAGCGCGAACTGCTGGAGCTCCTGCAGATCGGCAGCGTCGGCATGACCAAGGTATCGTCGGCGGCGCTGGAAGGATTCGTTCCGGAGTACCAGGTGCTGGGGCTGCCGTATCTCTTCCGGGACGAACGACATCGTTTCGATGTGTTCTGGGACAGCGAAGTAGGGCAGGATATTCTTGCCAGCGGGCAGGAGTTCGGGCTGCGCGGCCTGACCTACTACGACGCCGGCACACGCAGTTTCTACACGAAGACGCAGCCGGTACAGACGCCTGCCGATTTGCAGGGACACAAGATCCGGGTGCAGGAAAGCCCGGTCGCCCAGCGCCTGCACCATGCGCATGGCGACC
>JANQSQ010000069.1 GCA_028283985.1 Rhodothermales bacterium
CGCCTTCTCTCAAAACATAAACGTGCGGTTGGCCGCGAGTTTGCAGGATATCCCGGGCCCGATGTTTTGTTCGAATGCGCGTCCCAAGGTCCTCGCCCATGAGGATTTAATCGGAGTATCCTTATCGTTATGCAGATCGTGACCAACTCCGCATCCGGTCCTTCAGATAGTCTGCCGCATTGTTTTTCGGGATGCGCTCCTGAATCATGGAATCCCGATCCCGGATGGTAACGGCGCCTGTTTCCATGGTTTCGCCATCGACCGTGATGCAGAACGGCGTGCCGGCTTCGTCCATCCGCCGGTACCGCTTTCCGATGGATCCGCTATCGTCATAGAATGCATTGAAATGTCCGCGCAGATCGGCGGCGAGGGCCTGGGCCGTTTCCGGCATCCCGTCCCGTTTGACCAGCGGGAAAACAGCGGCCTTTACAGGGGCCACTTCGGGATGAAACTTCATGACGATGCGTTTTTCGTCTTCGACACGTTCCTCTTCGTACGCTTCGCACAGCAACATCAGAATGGTGCGGTCCAGCCCGGCCGAGGTTTCGACGACATACGGGATGTACTTCTCCTTCCGATGCGGATCGAAATACTCCATCTTCTTGCCGGAGAATTCCTGGTGGCGTTTCAGGTCGAAGTCGGTACGCGAGTGAATACCCTCAATTTCCTGCCATCCCATGGGGAAGGCGTACTGCACATCGAAGGCGGCATCGGCATAGTGCGCTAACTTCTCGTGTCCGTGCCAGCGCAAATGCTCCGGGCGGATACCGTTGTCTATGTGCCACTGCATTCGTTTGGCCCGCCATTCCTCGAAATGCTCCATTTGTGTGCCGGGACGGACGAAATACTGCATCTCCATCTGCTCGAATTCGCGCATCCGGAAAATGAACCGGCGGGCGACGATCTCGTTGCGAAAGGCTTTTCCGATTTGCGCAATGCCGAACGGGACCTGCTGCCGGGCCGTTTCCTGCGCCAGGCGAAAATTCACGAAGATACCCTGGGCCGTTTCGGGGCGAAGGTAGATTTTGGTCTCGTCATCGACGACCGCGCCGGCATGCGTTTCGAACATCAGGTTGAATTGCCGTACTTCGGTCCAGTCGAAAGCGCCGGAGTCAGGCCCCCGGATATCTTCGTCGAGAATGATCCGATGGAGTTCCTTCGGCATATCGTCGCTATGCAGCGCCGCGACAAAGCGGGTCCGTACTTCGCGCGCCGGTTTCTCCTTGCCGGAAGCCTCCAGTTTCCCGATGTGCCGCTCGATCAGCTCATCGGCCCGGTACCGCCGCTTCGATGCCTTGTCGTCGATCATGGGATCATGGAAGGCGTCTACATGCCCGGACGCTTTCCAGACGGTCGGATGCATGAGAATAGCCGCGTCGAGCCCTTCGATATTGTCGTGACGGTACACCATCTCCCGCCACCACCGCTCCGTGACGTTGCGCTTCAGCTCGACGCCCAGTGGACCATAATCGTATGTGGCGCCGAGGCCGCCGTAAATATCCGAAGACGGGTAGATGAATCCGCGGCGCTTGGAAAGGGAAACGATTTTTTCCAGAAGGTCCATGGGAGCGTAAACGAATACGGGGAAACGTCCGGGTGGTGCCGGAATGCGGGGCTCATACCGGGGAGGGCGCCGGTATGATTCCGTAAGGGTCGAAAATGCCGGAGGGAGCGTTTACAACAATTGACGTTCCGCCATGGAAGTGTATCCGTTCCCAGCGACAATGAGGTGATCGTGAATGGGAATGCCCATCATTTTGCCGGCGGCTACCAGTTGCCGGGTGATTCTGATATCTTCCTGACTGGGTTCCGGGTTACCTGACGGATGATTGTGTACGCAGATCACCGAAGCGGCATTCTCCAGGACGGCTTGCTGGAAAACGGCTCTCGGTTCGACAATGCTGGCCGCAAGTCCACCCTCGCTCACCCGAACGTCTCCTATAATGACGTTCGCCGTGTTGAGCAAAACGAGTTCGAATACTTCCGTACGCATATCACGCAATTTCGGTACGTAGACAGCCGCCACGTCATCGGGCGAACATACCTGTATTTCCTTGCGATCGGCTTGCTGCGCTTCGACGCGTCGACCAATCTCGAACGCGGCCGCGAGTTGGGCTGCCTTGGCCGGACCGATACCTGTAACGCGCATCGTTTCCCGCACGTCCCGGCGGGAAAGATCACGGAGCGTACCGAACGTATGCAGCAGCGTACGTCCAAGCTGAATGGCCGACACGGAACCGGATCGGGTATGCGTACCTGATCGAAACACCACCCCGATCAATTCGGCGTCCGACAACGCATCGGTACGCCCGCTCAGAAGACGCTCGCTCGGGCGTTCTTCTTCCGCCCAGTTGCGAATGGGCACCCGGTATCGGATTTCCGGATCTGAAACGGGATCGATCCGGGCAAGAGGATTCAGCGCCATACGAGAAGCCGATCGAAGAGGGGCAAAGAGACCCTATAGACCCCGGCAGGCGGAAAATATAACCACCCTGGCCTTCCCGTACGTTGGCTTATCCGTATCCCTCGCTCGGAACCAGTTCGTTGAGCAGGTGCGCGTTGGTCGGGGATTGCTGGAGGTGGCGAATCAGCGCTTGCATGGCTTCGATAGGAGGCCGCGAATTGAGCGCCCGGAACAGCCTGTGGTGCTGATCTATTGCATCTCCAATGAGTCGTTCTTCGTTGCGTGTACCGCTTTTGCGCAGGTTGATGGCCGGAAAAATGCGTTTGTCGGCCATTTCCCGGTCGAGCACGATCTCCGAATTGCCCGGTCCCTTGAATTCTTCGAAAATGACGTCGTCCATACGGCTGCCCGTCTCGATAAGCGCCGTAGCCACGATGGTGAGCGATCCTCCATCCTCGATATTACGCGCAGGGCCGAATATCCGCCCGGGGATCTGCAATGCCTTCGCGTCCAGGCCGCCGGAAAGCGTACGTCCGCTTCCGGACAGGTACAAGTTGAATGTTCGGCCCAATCTCGTCAATGAATCGAGCAGGAGCACCACATCCTTTCCCATTTCCACGAGGCGCCGGGCATATTCGAGCGCCAGGGTGGAAACACGCACATGATTGTCCTCTTCCCTGTCATTCGAGGAGGCGAACACTTGCGCGGCCGTGGCCCGCCTGAAATCGGTTACCTCTTCGGGACGCTCATCGACCAGCAGCGCCACCAACGCCACGTCCGGGTGATTCTGCGTAATAGCGGCGGCCATTTTCTTCAGCAGGATCGTCTTGCCGGTTCGGGGCGGCGCCACGATCAAGGCGCGTTGTCCCTTTCCGATGGGGGACACGAGGTCCACGACGCGCATGGAAATGTCCGCGGGCGCGGTAACCAGTTCCAGTTTTTCGTCGGGGTAGATGGTTTGCCCGCCGTCGAAATCGGGTATCT
>JANQSQ010000074.1 GCA_028283985.1 Rhodothermales bacterium
TCGCGTCATCCCCGTATATGCCGGCGCCAATGATGACTACATTGGTTCTTTCGGTATTATCGGGGAGGGTGATTGTAAATTCACGTTCCAGGGCGAACGTCACCTTCGGTATTTCGGCGCTGTCGGTGTCGTCAACGGGGTTGTCGAAATGATACCTGACGAAGTCTCCCTCTCCGTCGTTTTTGGCCGCCGCCGCGATAATCTGCGGCAGAATAAGATCCCCGGTAACAGCGTCCCTCAGGGTCTCCGTGGGGGTTTGAAACTCGTATTTCTCCGGAAACGCCCCGTGAAAGAACGTGTAGCCGGTGCGTTCCATCGTAAAGAGGTAGATAGGGCCGTGTCGCCAGTATCCGTTCGGATCACGGAGCGCCCTCTTTATTCTGAGGCGGCCTTCATAGCCTTCCGTGGCATTGATATTCCCCAAGTAATCCCTTGCCCCGGTCACGAAAGCCTTCAGGCTTTCGCGGTCCGTCACATCGCGGGCCTGTACGGCGGGGGGATCGCCGGGATCGAAGGGTTCGTCCACGAGGTGGGATTCCAGAATATCGAGGCCGATGGTCACGAAGGCAGAGCTGCCGTCGGGGTTAAAGTAAGGGCCGGCGTACCCGTCGTCGCCTCCCACCTCGAACGTGCCGCCGCGCGGCGACGAAGTCGCTGCCTCACGGATCTTCTCGACAACAACCGGATCGAGTAGTCTGCCCGACAAAACCACATTGTCTCCGTGCAGACCCAGTCTGCCGCTCGTCGTCATGGTGACAACGTATGTGGAACCGAATTTCCAGGGTCCCTCGTGCGTCAAAAGACATCCGGCGTACCCGTTCGAAAGGGGATGATTCCGGATTAGCCGCGAGTATAACAACAAACCGGTCACGAATTGCGTAAGGGTGGCGTCGCCGTTCTCTACCTGTTCGGCCGTTGCATTGCTTGCGGGTATCTCCGGAATTCCCTCCGGCCTCCGGCACGCCGCCACGGCGTCCTCGTATATGCCGGCGCCCAGGATGAGTTCATTGGTTGCCTCGGTACCATTGGGCAGGGTGAATGTAAACTCATACTGGCGGGCGAAAGTCACCTTGGGTATGTCGGCGCTGTCGGTGTCGTCGTCGGGATTGTCGAAATGATATTCGACGAAGCCTCCCTCCTCGCTGCTTTGCGCCGCCGCGATAATCTGCGGGAGAATGAGCTCGTCGGTAACGGCGTCCCTCAGGGTTTGCGTGGGGGCCTGGAGTTCGTATTTCTCCGGAAACGCCCCGTGGAAATACGTGTAGCCGGTGCCGTCCATGATAAAGAGGTAGGTGGGGCCATACCTCCAGTATCCGGTCGTATCCCGGAATACTCTCTTTATTCTAAGGCCGCCGTCATAGCCATCCGCGTCGTAGCGCGCCCGGGCGTACTCCGCCGCTCCGTTCACGAAGGCCTTCAGGCTTTCGCGATCCATCACGTCGCGGGCCTGTACGGCGGGGGGATCGCCGGGATCGATCTCAGGTTCCGTGACGTGGGATTCCTGAATATCGAGGCCGGCGGTCAGGATGCCTGCACTGCCGTCCGGATTAAAGTACGGCCGGGCGTAGAAGTCGTCGCCCTCGAACTCGGAAGCGCCGCCCGTTGCCGACATATCTGCCGCCGCACTGACCGCCTCAAGCATCGTAGAGTCAACCACCCCGCCCGTCAAAAGCACATCCTGCCCGTGCAGAGCGAGTGTGCCTCTGGGGGTCATCGTAGCAATGTAGGTGGAACCGTAATTCCAGGGCCCCTCGTGCGTCAAAAGACATCCGAGGTACCCGGCCGACAGCTGGGGAGCGCTGATCGTGATTTGAACTGCGTAATCCCAATAATCGCTCGCCAACTGCGCCAGGGTGGCCTGGCCATTCTCCACCTGTTCGGCCGTTGCGATGGCCGAACCCGGAGGCGTAATGCCTTCCGGCGCCGGACAGACATCCTGCGCAAAGGCCGGGCGCACGCCGGCGAATATGCTTGCAAACGCCAGCAAGCACCCCAGGAACATGGATAGTTTAGCCTTCATCGTCTTGTAAAGAGTTTTTTTGGGGGATTGAAGTTTACTGCTGCTACACCGGATGACGCCGTTTTGGGCAGCGGCTTTTACGTACCTCTCCTCGCAAAATATGTACAAAATGTACAATATGTACATTCTCTGCACATCCTCTGCACATCCTCCACAGAATACATCGCCGGGGTTCGGTTGTCAAATCCCGGGGATGTACGGATTGACGCCCGAAACAGGCGGCAAGTTTTCATGGAACGCCTTCCCCTCATGCCCGAATCAGAATCATGGCCGTCCGGGGAGGCAGTTCCAGCGTGAGTTGGCCGTTTTCCGATTGCACGGTGGTTTCCGGCGCCAGCGCATCCTCGAAATTCCCTTCGATCGCGATATCCGCCGTGTGCGTCTCTTCGGATGCATTGAACGCCACCAGGGCGGTTTCGCCTTCCCAGGTGCGGACATAGGCAAGCAGCCGCCGTTCGTCGTCGGCCAGCACGTAATCGAGATCGCCGCGCACGAAGAGGTCCATGTGCGCCTTGCGAATGCGCGCGAGGTCCTGGTAGAACGCGTACAGGTCCATGTCCGGCGCAACCTGGTCCGTCCGGCGGGGCGTTTCATGGGGCATGCTGCGCTCGTCCTCGTACGCAAGATCGGCCCACACCAGCGGTTTGCGGCAGTCGGGATCGTCCGCGCCCCACATGCCCACTTCGTCGCCGTTCCAGATATGCGGCGCGCCGTAATACGTGAACTGCTGGGTCAGCAACAAACGCCGCACGGCCTCGGTCCGTTCGTCCGGACGATCGATCTTGTACTCGGGATTGCCGCGGGGGTGGGCCTGGTATTTGTATTTCGTCCGGTTGTTGTAGAGCGAGGTGCCGAGGCGCGGGGCGTCGTGGCTGGCGCCGAGATTCATCATAGCCTCGAGATGCGCCCGGTCGATCCCGCTTTCCACGGAATCGAGGTGGGCGATATACCCGGTGGCCGTAAGGTGGGGCGGCGCTTCGGCGAAGAAGCTCCGGGTGGGCATGTACCAGCGGTAATTCATCACCGCATCGAACACGTCGCCCTGCACCCAGGGAACCGGATCGGCCATGTGGTCCGGCCAGTCTTCCCACCATACCTCGCCCACCAGATAGGCGTCCGGGTTGATGTCGCGCACAAAGGCCCGGTACTCGCGCCAGAACCCCTTGGGCACGTGCTCCGCCACATCCAG
>JANQSQ010000091.1 GCA_028283985.1 Rhodothermales bacterium
GATAGATGCCTACGAGGGCGAACTCACCCCTATCCTTGGCGATAGTCCTGCTATTTGCGCCATCCGCGACACGATCGAACGCGTTGCGCCTTCGGAAGCGCGTGTGCTCATTACGGGCGACCCCGGTACGGGAAAGGAACTCGTTGCAAAGTGGATTCGCCACCTGTCGCCCAGAAAGGATGGGCCGATGGTGGACGTGAACTGCGCTGCGATCCCCGACGAATTGATCGAAAGCGAGCTCTTCGGACATGAGAAAGGGTCTTTTACCGGCGCTGTGAAGCAGCGCATCGGCAAATTCGAGCAGGCGGACGGAGGTACGTTGTTTCTCGACGAGATCGGAGATATGAGTTTGTCCGCCCAGGCCAAGGTGCTGCGGGTGCTTCAGGAAAACAATATTCAGCGCGTAGGCGGGGATCGGGTCATTCCGGTGGATGTACGCATCGTCTGCGCCACGAACAAGGATCTTGCTTCGTGCATCCGGGAAGAAACCTTTCGGGAGGACCTGTACTATCGGCTCAGCGTGATCCCCATACATCTTCCGACGCTGCGGGAACGCGTCGAAGATATCCCTGTCGTCGCTGCCCGTTTTTGCGAGGATCTGGCGCGGCGCAACGGCCGGCCCGGAAAACATTTTTCCGCGTCGGCCCTGAAGCGCCTTATGGAGCAGGAATGGAGAGGAAATGTGCGCGAATTGCAAAATGTAATAGAGCGTCTTATCGTGCTTACGGCCGATGACGAGATTCGGGTAGAGGATATCGACCGCTACGCGTTTCCCGGGGAAACATCCTGGGACCCCTTGATGGATCTGCTTGCCAGGACGGAAGACTGGGGCGATTTTCGCGACATGACGGAAAAAATGTTTCTTGAGCGAAAATTGAATGACTTCGATTGGAACATTAGTCGAACCGCAGAAGCCATTGGGATGCAAAGGTCTCATTTGTACAACAAGATGAATAAATACGATATCGAACGCGAAGAGGGGGCATAGTTTGAGTGTGGCGGAACATACCCTGGAATTCATGGAGGATGTCCCCCTGGATGCGCCGCTTCTGAGTGCGCGCGCGCTTAGAAAGAGCTACCCTTCGGGGGGCGATCGGTCCTTGCAGGTGCTCCGTGGCGTGGATTTCGAGGCGCGTTCCGGCGAAGTAGTGGCTATCGTGGGGGAAAGCGGAACCGGTAAAAGCACGCTCCTGCACCTTCTCGGGGCGCTTGACCGCCCCGACAGCGGTTCGGTGCATTGCCGGGGCAAGGAGGTGTTCAGCGCGTCAGTCGGGGAGGTGGCTGCATTCCGCAACCGGGAGATCGGGTTCGTTTTTCAATTTCACCACCTGTTGCCGGAGTTTACGGCGCTCGAAAATGTGGCCATGCCGGCACTCATTCGCCACCAGCGCCTTTCGGAGGCCCGTGACCGCGCCATCATGCTTCTCCGCATGTTGCATCTGGATGATCGGGCAACGCACCGGCCCGGCGAGTTGTCCGGAGGGGAACAACAGCGTGTTGCCGTGGCCCGGGCGCTTATGAACCAGCCGGGTCTGGTACTGGCCGATGAGCCGTCGGGCAACCTCGATGCGAAAAACGCTGCGCATCTGCATGAGGAAATGCTCCGGCTTAGCCGTGATTTCGGGTGTACGCTCGTGCTGGCAACCCACAATCCTGCCCTGGCGGCGAGTGCCGATCGGGTGCTTCGGCTTGAGGAGGGCGTGCTGCGCCAGGCAGTTCCGGACAGGGTCTGATTAGTTAGGGCCTGTTGACACTATGCAGCGGCGCTCTGCGCCGTTTCCGTTTCGGAGAACGCACGGAGCGCTGCGGCGTTATATTTCCTTAAAGATACTCTGATCGAAAGCGGTTTCGATCAGAGTATCCTTGTAATGCTTTTACGAGCGGAGATACGTTACCGTACGGTCACTATTTCTCCTGTGCAT
>JANQSQ010000097.1 GCA_028283985.1 Rhodothermales bacterium
TAGCAACGTTTACCGCTGATTTCAGCCATCGGATCATGACATCCTTTGCCTGCGTACGTGAAGCGCTGATCGAAGTGGATTTAATCAGAGCTTCCTTAACACTATGCAGCGGCGCTTCCGTCCCGGAGCGACGACACGGCAAACCATGAACATCTCGTACAATTGGTTACGGGAATACGCACCCGTCCAAGAAAGCCCGGAGGAGCTTGCAGATATCCTCACTATGGGCGGCCTGGAAGTAGAAAGCATTGACGAGACCGGCTTGTCGATGGATGGGGTGATCATAGGACGCGTGGAGCGCGTACGACCCCATCCGAATGCCAATCGCCTCTCCTGTTGCGAGGTCGATCTGGGCGGCCCGGAGCCCGCCCGCATCGTGTGCGGCGCACCGAATGTCGCCGAGGGGCAATTTGTCCCCGTAGCCACTCCCGGGGCAACGCTTATGCTGCCCGATCGGGAAGATCCCGGTACACACACGCCGGTCACCATCCGAAAAACGAAACTTCGGGGGGAGCCTTCGGAAGGCATGATTTGTGCGGAAGACGAACTGGGACTCTCCGATAACCATGACGAAATCATGGTACTGACCGGTGCGCCCGGCGCCGAACCCCGCATCGGACAACCTTTTTCGGAATACCTCGAGGCCCTTGGCGTCGCGTACCGGGACGCCGTGCTGGACATCAGCGTCACGCCCAATCGCCCGGACGCAACCAGCCATCTGGGCGTAGCCCGCGACGCGGCGGCGCTCACGAATATCCCGCTTCGCCTCCCCGAGGCGCCCGTACCGGAACCCGGCGGCGAAGCGGCCGGCCTCGTTACTGTCGACATACAGGCGCCCGAGGCGTGTCCGCGGTACGTGGCGATGATCGTGCGTGACGTCACCGTGCGCGAATCTCCCGCCTGGCTCCAGACAAAACTGAAAGCCATCGGATTACGGCCCCGCAACCACATTGTGGACGTGACGAACTACCTTCTCCATGATGTGGGTCAACCGCTGCACGCTTTTGACCTCGACACCATTGCGGGGAAGCACATTCGCGTACACCTCACGCACGAGCCCACACCCTTTACCACCCTCGACGATAAAGAGCACACCATCCCTCCCGGCGCCATCATGATTGCAGACGCCGAACGCGACGTAGCCATCGGCGGGGTGATGGGCGGGCAAAATTCGGAGGTCCGCGAAACCACAAAGCACGTGCTCATCGAGTCCGCCTTCTTCGACCCGGCGCATATCCGCAGGGCCGCGAAGGCGCTCGGCATCCAAAGCGACGCCTCCTGGCGCTTCGAGCGCGGCGTGGACCCCACCGGGCAGGTACGCGCTGCGGCCCGGGCTGCCGCCCTCATAGCGGAACTGGGCGGTGGAACCGTCGTCCCCGGTATGGTAGACGCGCATCCCGCACCTCCTTCGGCCAGAAATATTACCGTACGCGCAGAGCGGATAGACCGCTTGCTTGGCGTCCGCATCCCCCTCGAAACCACCGAACGCCTGCTGCAAAGCATCGGATTCGACATGGAGCGAGAAGGTAACGCGGAGGCATCCCGGCTTCGCTGTACCGTTCCCCCTTTCCGGCCCGATATCGAGCGCGAAGTGGATGTCATCGAGGAGATTGTACGTCTCTACGGGTATGACAAGATACCTGAACCGGTCCAGGCAGCCTCCCTGCCCAGTGGCGCGTTGCGCGAAAGCCCCGAAACACGCCTGCGGCAAGCAGCCCGCACATTGCTTGCCTGTACCGGACACCGGGAAATCTGCACGAACAGCATGCTACGGTCGGAAACGGCTGAGCAGTTTGCAAAATCAGGCGGCGACGCACCCGATCATGTCGTCAGGACACTGAACCCGATCTCCAGCGAAATGGCGGCCCTGCGCCCCAGCCTGTTGCCCGGCGCCCTGCAGGTTATTGCATTTAACCGCAATCACGGACAGCGCTCAATGCGGTTTTTCGAATTCGGCCATGTGTTCCGGCGTACAGACGGTCAGGATCGGAACGAAACCGTTGTGGAAAACTATGCGGAGCATGAATCCTTGCTGCTGACGTTGTCGGGCCAGGCAACGGACACCGCTTGGGATACGTCTGCGAGGGCTTTCGACCTGTTCGATGCGAAGGGCGCTTTGGAAATGCTGCTCCGGCACATGCGGACGCCCGATGTCCGTATGGCGCCCGTCCGTACTTCCGCGCCCGGCGCATCCTGCGGGCTTGACGTCTTTTCGGGCGATGTCCGCATTGGAAGCATCCTTGAGATGACCCCGGATCTTTCCGGTGGGAACGCCCCGGAAGAAATGGTCTATACGGCGGAATTGAATTGGACGGAAGTGGTGCGGTTGGCGACGCCATACCTGGACAGTACGTATCGGCCCGCAGAGCGCCATCCCGCAGTGGACCGGGACATTGCTTTGGTTGTGGGCCGCGAAGAACCGGCAGGAGCTATATTGGAAACGATCCGACGCACCGGGGGCCGCCTGTTGCAACACGCGCGTCTTTTTGACCTCTACGAAGGCAAAAATGTAGATCCGGACAAAAAAAGTGTGGCTTTTGCCCTGCGCTTTGGCGCCAACCGCACACTCACGGATCGGGAAGTGAACAAAAGGATGGCTCGTATCGTCCACGCGCTGGAAAAAGAACACGGCGCCTTTTTGCGAAGTTAACAGGCCCTTAGTGAACCTCTTTGCATGCGTTACGCATATATAAAAAAGCATCCCCTTGACGCCCTGACATATCGATGACCGAGAAGACGAGCGCTTCCATGCCAGAACCCGATACCGATGGGCCGAATACGGATCCCGGCATCGAACAGGGCATGGACGAACGTGCCGGAAGAGAAACGCCGACGCCGGAGCCTGCCTCGCTGGACGCCTTGCGCCGGCGCGTCGAGGAAGCCGTCCGTCTCATTGAAGCGTTGCGCGCAACCAACGCCGCGCTCCTGAAAAAAATGAGCGAGTTGGAAAAACGCCCCGCCATCCACCGGGACCATGCGTTCTTCTCGCTGCCCCGCAACCCGGATTCGTTAAAGGACGATTTGCGTTCCTTCATTGAAACGCTCGACGAGTATATGGAACGGGAGCGCGACGACGCATAACGCACCCGCTACCTGATCCCGCATAAACGGTACCTATCGTGTCCCGGTCCATCCGCGTCCGCATTCTTAACCGAGACTATTCCCTGCAGGTAGAGAAGCAGGACGAGCAACGCGTACGCAGCATTGCCCGATACGTCGATACGAAAATCCGGCAATTCCAGCGGGATCATCCCGAGCAGGCGGACATAACGGGCCCTGTCATCGTAGCGCTGGGCATCGCCGAGGAACTCTTTGCAGAACGCGAGAAAAAGACCGACGCAGAAACCGACCTGCATGCGGATATCGGACAACTCATTGCCTCCCTGGACGGCGTGCTGGGGGACGGTGAGTCCTGACCTGACGGGAGTGAGGAATTTCAGGCTATTCATAAGCAGGGCGTGTCCCCATTGAACCATAACGCCGCTTACACAGTTTAGCGGACACGCCCCGGCATGGGCCCCACGAATGGTATCGAAGCCAACCTCGGCTCGCGTTTGCATTTCACATCGGACAGTCGGATGCTTTCAGCAGACGCCCAAAGGATCGTAATAAACCCAAACCCCTACACAAAAATGAGTGTACTCAGTTTATACCGTGTTAACGCAGACTACAAAGCTCTTAAAATGGGTGTGCGCGGGTTCGATGTTGTGCATTCCGACGGTGATGGGTACGACCCGACCGTTCTGCATAAAACGAACAACGTTTTCAGGCCTGCCGTGGCGTACCCCGGACGTGTAAAACATGCGGGGGCTACAGAACGGCCCCCGTGCGATATTTATGCGCACGAAAAGGCAGGTGGCAAGTGGTTTATGGTGGCGTTCAATGTTAAAGCGGGGCCGGGGGCGACGGTGATTGCAACAACCATAGATTGGGATAACTGCCCGGCGTCTATCGTGGCGCTCGAAGCGGATGCTTACGTGAAATGCACGGTTTTAAGCTCCGATGGCCTGATGCAGGAATGGGTTCGCTATGTGGAGGGCGAGGATCGCCCTGTCTCTCCGGGCGAGGCATTGGCCCTTGGGCTGGAAGAACCCGCACCGATGGTACAGGCAATCGTCTCCGACGACAAGGCTTTTATCAGCCTTCTTACCTCAGAGGGCTTGGCGGAGCCGGACACTCCCGTGATAGACACAGTTGAAGAATACGACTTCCATCGCATAGGCCATGGTGTTTCAGGCCCAGCCCCACTCATTCGCGGCAAGCATATCGCCGGGCAGAACATACCCTTGGCCGTGGCCATGAAGGCAGCCTCCGTCACCTTCGTTGATATAAGGGGAGGCATACACCGGGTCACGGTCCGTGAGGCTTGAAGCATGAAATGGTATCGGATCATAGGGATTCAGACCCATGGTTGGATTGAAAATCTAAAGCGACAACCCATGAAAATATAAAGAAGCACTTGCCTTTTTCAGTGAGTCCCCGCGATGGCGATAAGCACACCCGAACATCAAATTGAAACGTCGCTTGTAGCGAAGCTACAGGACCTCAAGTACGAGTATCGCGACGACATCCGCGATCGATCCGCGCTTGAAGCGAACTTCAGGGAAAAGTTCGAAGCCCTGAATCGTGTCACCCTCACCGCCGGCGAGTTCCAGCGACTCCTCGACGAGATCGTTAAGCCCGACGTGTACGAAGCCGCCCGTTTGCTCAGGAACCGGGAAACGTTCATCCGCGACGACGGCACGCCGCTCAACTACACCCTCGTCAACATCAAAGACTGGTGCAAGAACACCTTCGAGGTCGTCAATCAGCTCCGCATCAATACGGACAACAGCCATCACCGCTACGACGTCATACTCCTGATCAACGGCGTCCCCCTCGTTCAGATCGAACTCAAGACGCTTGGAGCCAGCCCCCGGCGGGCGATGAAGCAAATCGTTAACTACAAGAACGATCCCGGCAACGGATACACCAGGACGCTTCTCTGCTTCGTCCAGCTCTTCATCGTCAGCAACCGCGTGTATACGTGGTACTTCGCCAACAACAACGCACGGCACTTCGCCTTCGACGCGGACGAGCAGTTCCTTCCGATCTACCAGCTCGCGGCCGAGGACAATACCAAGATTACCCACCTCGACGACTTCGCCAATCGGTTTCTCTCCAAGTGTACGCTTGGCCAGATGATTAGCAAGTACATGGTCCTCATCGCGAGCGAGCAGAAACTCCTGATAATGCGCCCGTACCAAATCTACGCGGTCAAGGCCATCGTCGACTGCATCGATCAGAACTGCGGCAACGGATATATCTGGCACACGACCGGCTCGGGCAAGACGCTCACCTCCTTCAAGGCCTCGACACTCCTCAAGACCAACGACAGCATCCACAAGTGCCTGTTCGTCGTCGATCGCAAGGACCTCGACCGCCAGACCCGCGAGGAGTTCAACCGGTTCCAGAAGAACTGCGTCGAGGAAAACACCAACACCGCGGCGCTCGTCCGTCGCCTCCTGTCGGAAGACTACGCGGACAAGGTCATCGTCACAACCATCCAGAAGCTCGGGCTCGCCCTCGACGAGAACAGCAAACACAACAAGCGGAACATCGCTCAGGGGCGGTCAACGTTCAAGCAGCGGCTCGAATACCTGCGTAACAAGCGGATGGTCTTCATCTTCGACGAGTGCCACCGCTCGCAGTTCGGCGAGAACCACAAGGCCATCAAGGACTTTTTCCCCAACTCCCAGCTTTTCGGCTTCACCGGCACCCCGATCTTCGAGGACAACGCGACCGCCAAGCAGATCGAGGGAGACATCGCTACCCTTAAAACCACCAGGGACCTCTTCCAGAAAGAGCTCCACGCCTACACCATCACCCACGCGATCGAGGATGAGAACGTCCTCCGCTTTCACGTAGATTATTACAAGCCAAAGGAGGCCCCTGCCCTCAAGCCGGGTGAGGCGCTCCCCAAGCAGGCGATCGCCCAAGCCATCCTCGACAAGCACGACGCCGCAACCGGAGACCGACGCTTCAACGCGCTACTGGCCACCGCCTCGATCAACGAAGCAATCGAATACCACGAGGTCTTCAAGCAGATTCAGGCCCAACGCCGGGCCGAAGACTCCGAGTTCGTCCCCCTCAAGATCGCCGCCGTCTTTTCGCCGCCTGCGGAGGGCAACAAGGACATCCAGCAAATCCAGGAGGACCTTCCCCGGGAAAAGGAGGACAACCTGCACGAGCCCGAGACCAAAAAGACCGCGCTCAAGGCCATCATCGCCGACTACAACCGGCAGTACGAAACGAACCACGACATCAACAACTTCGACGGCTACTATCAGGACATCCAGCAGCGCATCAAGGATCAGAAATTCCCTAACCGTGACCTGCCCCACAAGGGCGCCGAGAAGATCGACATAACCATCGTCGTCGACATGCTCCTAACCGGCTTCGACGCAAAGTTCCTCAACACGCTCTACGTCGACAAGAACCTCAAGCACCACGGCCTGATCCAGGCCTTCTCCCGCACCAACCGCGTCCTCAACGCGACCAAGCCCTACGGCCACATCCTCGACTTCCGACAGCAGCAAGACAGCGTCGACGCCGCCATCGCGCTCTTCTCGGGCGCCCAGCCCGACCGGGCCCGCGAAATCTGGCTGGTCGACAAGGCACCCGTCGTCATCGACAACTTCAGGCAGGCCGTCGCCGACCTCGGCGAGTTCATGCAGTTGCACGGCCTTGAAGCCAGACCCGATCAGGTGAACAACCTGAAGGGCGACGACGCCCGGGCTCAGTTCATCAACCGGTTCAAGGAGGTCCAGCGTCTCCATATCCAGCTCGACCAGTACACCGATCTCACCGACGAACAGCGGGCACAGATCGAGCAGACCCTCCCGGAGGACGATCTCCGGGCCTTCCGCAGCGCCTATCTCGAAACAGCCCTGCGGCTTAAGACGCAGCGGGGCGAACCGGGAATGGTCCGCGAGCCGGCCGACTTCGAAGGCGACCAGCTCGACTTCGAGTTCGTCCTCTTCGCCTCCGCCGTCATCGATTACGACTACATCATGAAGTTGATCGCCAGATTCTCGGGTCAGGACCCAAAGAGGGTCCGGATCACTCGCGAGCAACTCATCGGGCTGATCCAGTCCGACGCCAAGTTCCTCGACGAACGCGACGAGATCACCGAGTACGTCCGTTCACTGAAAGAGGGCGAGGGCCTCGACGAAGCCGCGATCCGCACCGGCTACGAGCAGTTCAAGACCGAGAAGCAGGCAAAAGAAATAGCTGACCTCGCCCGGACTCACGGTCTGACAACCGAGTCGCTCGGGGCCTTCGTCGACACCATTCTCCAGCGCATGATCTTCGACGGCGAGCAGCTCACCGACCTGATGGAGCCGCTCGATCTCGGCTGGCGCGACCGCCGCGAGCGGGAACTCTCACTGATGGACGAACTTATTCCGGTTCTGAAAAAACGGGCGGCAGGCCGAGAGATTTCCGGGCTGGCAGTGTATGAATAACAAGGAGAGGAAACGATGAAAAACGAGTTGATTCAGACCTTGACAGAGACTTTCGAGGGCCATGCCCAGGAGACGGAAAACGGCGTGGAGTACTGGCTGGCCAGGGACTTACAGCACTTGCTGGGCTATACCAAGTGGGACAATTTTCTCAACGTTATCTCCAAAGCCAAGACGGCCTGCGAGGTGTCGGGCCACAATATCGCAGACCATTTTGCCGATGTCGGCAAAATGGTCGAACTCGGCTCCGGCAGCCAGCGGGAAATCAGCGACATCATGCTGACCCGCTACGCCTGCTACCTGATCGCCCAGAATGGCGACCCGGGAAAACAGCAAATCGCTTTCGCGCAGACCTACTTCGCCATGCAGACCCGCAAGGCGGAACTGATCGAGCAGCGACTGCTGGAAGTGGAGCGGGTCTCGGCCCGGAAAAAGCTGTCGGCAACGGAAAAAGAGCTTTCCGGCATCATCTACGAGCAAACCGGCGGCAACCGCAACTTTGCCCTGATCCGCAGCAAGGGCGATCAGGCGCTGTTTGGCAACAGCACGCAGGCGATGAAAGCTCGGTGGCGCGTGCCCGGCGGTCGCCCGCTTGCCGACTTCGCGCCCACTATCATCCTCAAGGCAAAGGACTTCGCCGCAGAGATCACCATTCACAACGCCCGCGAAAACAACCTGAGCAGCGAGCCAAAGATTTCTCAAGAACATATCACCAACAACCAGGCCGTGCGCAACACGCTGCTGGAGCGCGGCATACGCCCCGAAAGCCTGCCGCCCGCCGAAGACGTGAAGAAGGTCGAGCGGCGGCTGGCATCCGCAGAGAAAAAGGCGCTGAAACACGCGCCTGGACTGGAAGAATGACGCGAGAAGCGAAAGCATTGGCGCCGAAGCTACGGTTTCCGGAGTTCGCCGGTAAACCATCTTGGGAGTTTTCTCCCCTCAAAAAGTTGGCGAAGCGGGTCACCCAGCGAAACATTAACGGAGCTAAGCTTAGAGCCCTTACCAACTCGGCAGAACACGGTGTTGTCGATCAACGAGAGTACTTTGATAAAGACATCGCCAAAAACACCGACAACTATTTCATCGTGGAAAAAGGCGATTACGTCTACAATCCTCGCGTTTCTTCTGTTGCGCCTGTCGGACCTATCTCCAAAAACCTTGTTGAGACTGGCGTAGTGTCTCCCCTCTATACGGTGTTCCGTTTCAGGAGCGACTCAAACGACTTCTTCGCTCACTATTTCAGTTCGTCACACTGGCACAGCTATCTGCGCCGGGCGTCGAACACCGGCGCTCGACATGACCGCATGGCCATCACAAATGATGATTTCATGCGGATGCCGATTCCGACGCCGTCATCACGTGAGCAGCAGAAGATCGCCGACTGCCTCGGCTCGCTGGACGACTTGATTGCGGCGGAGGCCCAGAAACTCGAAGCCCTGCGACAGCACAAGCAGGGGCTGATGCAGCAGCTCTTTCCGCAGCCCGGTGAAACTGTGCCGCGGTTGCGGTTTCCGGAGTACTCTAATGGGTCAACATGGCAGGAGTTGACAATTGGCCATGTTTGTGACCTCAAAGCGGGCGACTTCGTACCGGCCTCGGAGATCGCTGAGCGCGCGGATGAAGAATCGTTCCCCTGCTACGGTGGGAACGGCTTTCGCGGCTACGTACAGTCATTCACGCACGAAGGTCGGTACATACTTATCGGACGACAGGGTGCCTTGTGTGGCAATGTCAATCTGTATACGGGGAGATTCCACGCGACCGAGCATGCGCTTGTGGCAACACCAAGGCTGGGGGTCGATACGGGTTGGCTGTTCTACGCTTTGGACGTATTAAAACTCAACCGCTTCTCGACGGGACAGGCTCAACCGGGACTATCGGTAACTGTTTTAAGAGATGTCGGCATCTCGGTACCGATTAGCGACAATGAACAGCAGAAAATCGCCGACTGCCTGACCTCCCTCGACGATCAAATCAATGCACAGACCCGCAAGCTCAACGCCCTCAAGATGCATAAGCAGGGTCTGCTACAACAACTCTTTCCCAGTCTGGAAAGCAATAAGCCATGAGCAATACGCCGAAGATCCGTAAGTATAAGAATTTGACAACCCTCGTGTGTCGGCTCCGTAGCGACATCAAGAACCTCCACTGCGTCTTGATATACGCGTACAACCGAACGGGCAAAACACGTCTGTCGATGGAGTTTAAGGATAAAGGAAAGCAAAAAGGCGAAGGTACGCTCTACTTCAATGCGTTTACCGAGGACCTCTTTGTCTGGCACAACGATCTTGACGGTGATACGGATCGGCACCTGACCATCAACGAGAACTCCTCATTTTTCAATGGTCTTAAGGACCTGGCATTGGACGAAGCCATCGCAGGCTACTTGTCACGTTACGCCGACTTCGATTTTGACATCGATTACGAAAAGTGGGTGGTGACCTTTCGCAAAGGCGATGAAGAGCGGATCAAGATTTCTCGGGGCGAAGAGAGGATATTCATCTGGTGCATGTTCATGGCGATCTGCGAGCGGGTCATTGATGGGCACCCCTCGTATCAGGAGGAGGGAATAAAGTACCTGTATGTTGATGACCCCATCTCATCGCTGGACGATAACAATGCCATCGCTCTTGCCTGTGACCTGGCAGCGCTTCTCCGCAAAGCCGCGACTCGTCAGGATACCAACGGGGAGCGAGAGCCGCTCAGAACGGTTGTCTCCTCTCACCATGCATTGTTCTTCAACGTCATGTGTAACGAGCTTAAAAGGAGAAGGGAAGGTCAAGAGAAAGTCAATTTTAAGCAGTACTTTTTACACCGACCGGACTCCGAGGGAGTGTTCACGCTGCGCGCTACTAGAGATACACCCTACTTTCACCATGTGGCGACTCTCGCTGAGCTTCGGAAGTGTGCGCAGGAAGGAACTCTCTATACGTATCACTTCAACGCCCTGCGTAGCATTTTGGAGAAGACGGCGAGTTTTTTCGGACACGATGACCTTCGGATCTGCCTGGACGGGCTGGATGACAAAGCCCTATACAACCGCGCACTGAATCTGCTGAGCCACGGCAAATACTCGATGTATGAGCCGACCGAGATGGGTGATGACAACAAAGATCTGTTTCGCAGAATACTGAACGATGTTCTTGACCGTTACCATTTTGCGCTTCCCGATCTTGTTCCAGAATCCGCCCAGCAGAGAGCCAACTCATGACTGACCAGAACCAGAAAAAGCTCGGCAAAACGCTCTGGTCCATCGCCGACCAACTCCGCGGGGCGATGAACGCGGACGACTTTCGCGACTACATGCTCGCGTTCCTGTTCCTTCACTATCTCTCGGACAACTACCAGCGGGCCGCGAAGAAGGAACTCGGGCGCGACTACCCCGACCTGAATGCCATCGGCAACGGCGGACGCTCCCCCCTGTCTGTCTGGTACGAGCAGAACCCCGGAGATGTGTCGGACTTCGAGAAGCAGATGCGTCTCAAAGCGCACTACGTCATTCGCCCCGAGCACCTCTGGGCCAGCATCGCCCACATGGCCCGCACCCAGGACCGCGAGCTGCTCGACACGCTCCAAGCGGGCTTCAAATACATCGAGACCGAATCCTTCCAGAGCACATTCTCGGGACTGTTCTCGGAGATCAATCTCGCCTCCGACAAGCTCGGCAAGACCTACGAGGACCGGAACGCGAAGCTCTGCACGATCATCACCAAGATAGCCGAGGGCCTCGCGGAGTTCTCCACGGACATCGACGCCCTCGGCGACGCCTACGAGTACCTCATCGGCCAGTTCGCTGCGGGCTCGGGCAAGAAGGCCGGCGAGTTCTACACGCCGCAGCGGATCTCGAACATCCTCTCCGAGATCGTTACGCTCGACAGCCAGGAGCCGAAGACCGGCGAGCGGAATTACCTCGCCAGCGTGATGGACTTCGCCTGCGGCTCGGGCTCGCTGCTGCTCAATGTCCGCAAGCGCATGGGGCCCGCGGGCATCGGCAGGATCTACGGGCAGGAGAAGAACATCACGGCCTACAATCTGGCGCGGATGAACATGCTGCTGCACGAGGTGAAGGATACGGAGTTCGATATCTACCACGGCGACACGCTGACGAACGACTGGGACATGCTCCGCGAGACGAACCCGGCCAAGAAGCCCCACTTCGACGCCGTGGTCGCCAACCCGCCGTTCAGCTACCGCTGGAACCCTAACGAGGCGTTAGGCGAGGACGTGCGTTTCAAGAACTACGGGCTGGCCCCGAAATCGGCGGCCGACTTCGCGTTCCTGCTACACGGGTTTCACTACCTCAAGGACGACGGTGTGATGGCCATCATCCTGCCGCACGGCGTGCTGTTTCGCGGCGGCGCAGAGGCGAAAATCCGCCGCAAGTTCCTTGACGACGGGCACATCGACACCATCATCGGCCTGCCGGCGAACCTGTTCTACTCGACCGGCATCCCGGTCTGCATCCT
>JANQSQ010000105.1 GCA_028283985.1 Rhodothermales bacterium
GTGGCTTACGACAAGGAAGTTGACTTGAGAAGTAGTATAGCCCCAACCCTCCTCCCCATCTCCGCAAAATACTGAACCTCCCCCGGCGACAACGCCCGACCCAGCACATCCCGTTCCCGGTAGGACAGCCATTTTTTGAGCACCTGATAGCCGCCCAGTTTGTAGTTCCAAACGGCGGTGGGGACATTGCGCCAATAGGCCCGGTCGTTCAGGTAGATGTCGAACGTGGTTTGGCCGAGGGTAGGTAAGGTATCTCCCAAAGCGGTGCGTTCCTCTGGCGTATAGGGCCGTTCGACGATGCGGCCCCGTCCGGGCATTACGGCGTTACCCTGTCCGAAATGTCCCCAGCCTGCTGTCAGGGCGAAGTCGTCTCCGGTCATGTTGTGACCGTCTATGGTGGTGGGCACGGCAAGAGCAGCGATCTCCGGGCGTAACTTGCCTTGGGTAACCCCCGGCACTTGCGTTTCGGGATTGAGTAGTTGGGCCAGTTTGCGCCCTCGCGCTGCCGATGCGGCGAGTATTTCTGCTGTGTCAGCAGCGTTGCCATCGGGCCAGCCCGGTAGTGGGATGCGCGGCCATTCCATTGCGAGCGCCCCGGCGTTAGCCTGACGGTAAGCGGGATCGTGGAGGACAGCAAGGGCATGATGAAATAAGTCCTCTACGTTTGTGTCGAGATGCTGGAGATAGCGTTGCGCCACCCCGGACAAATTGGGGCGATGTTGCTTTCCATTGCCGTCGATTCCGAGGCCATCGTCGTGGAGGTAAGCAGGAAAGAAATTCGCACTACGCTCAATCAGGTGCAATTGGCCGACATGTTGTGTGAAACACGCCTGCGGTTCCATTGCACCTTTCCGCAAGTGCTGTGCAGCAGAAAGCCAAAGATTCCCCGCGAACACATGTGGCAGATATTCAGGACGTGGGCGAGCTAACAGCCCTGAATCTGCTTCCCAGTAGAGCCAGCGATTGTCGAAGGGTCGGTAGGTACAACGGAGGAAAGCGGCTTCGTCTGGTTTACCCCGTGCGAGCCGTTCGTCACGCACCGCACGAGAACCGAGTCGCACCGATGTGGTGTTTCTCATTGCGGCCGGATAGCGCCGTGCAATCTCTTCGTGGCTAATATCTGGATTGAAGTAATCAGCAATCCGTACTTTGAGTTGGTTGAGATCGACATCCACGAGGAAACTATCGCGGTCGGTTTTGACGCCAGGGAATGATACCGGGAACAGGTCGGGAAGCGCAGGCCAGTCGAACCAATTTTCATTGACTACCTTTCGCACGAACGGTAGGCCAAGTGGTAGGATCGGCTCAAGCCTCTCATAAAGTGCGCTTGGTTTCTTCTCCGCCGTTGCTGTCAGTTGTTCACGCTTAGCCTGTCCCCAAAGATGGCGAAAATCAACCGTTTTTGCAGGTATGTGATCGGTCTTTCGCACCAGCGTTGCAATGGCAGTGCCCACCTGAATACCGGATGAACTTCCGGGAACGGTGAAAATACTCATATCGGGTTCCCCTTCGGGCGTTTTGCCGCCCTTGCGAACATCTCCATTCAGACAGTCGATGCGGATGGTGTTGAACGCTTCCAGATAATGCTCTCGCATCCCCGTGAACGACAGTCCATCAAGCCAAGAGTAGTTAGATATGAAGCATACAACACCTTGGCCTGTTTTCGCGATGCGCCGTTCGGCCATCCGGAAAAAGCGGACATAGAGATCGTTCAATCCTTGGCCTTCGGGCCGGCGCACCCGCTTGGTGATGCGATAGGCTTCCGACAGTTCCCGCTCCTCGTCGATCGCCATACCGGCAAAACCGTTATAAGGTGGATTGCCCAAGATTACGAGAATCGGTTGATCCCGTTTCACTTGATTGGCCCGGTCGCGCTCTGCTGCCATTTCAGGAAAAGCGACCAGTTGCTTTTCTTTTTCCGTCGGATCCCATCCCGTCAGCGCATTGGTCAGAAAAACGCCGGGGCGCTCCGTTCCGTCATCGGCAAGCGGCGCATCCAGTTCCCGCATGGTCAAACCCACCTGCAAATGCGCCACGACAAAAGGCGCGGGCATAATCTCGAAACCGAACACCCGTTCCGTTGCGGCCTGTTTCACCCGTGCGCCGACAAGGGCGCCCAAGCCGCTTTCTTCAAGGTTTACGGCAATGCGGCGCAGCACTTCCGCCAGATAAGCCCCGGTACCGCAGCACGGATCGAGCACATAGACATTCTCCCCGGCCAGCCCGTCGGCAATACCAAGATCGTCTTTGAGCGCCTTGTCCACGCGAGCGACCATATAACGCACCACTTCGGTGGGCGTATACCAGACGCCCAACTGTTTGCGAAGGCCCGGATCGAAGGCCGCGAGGAACGGCTCGTAGAAGTAAGGCACGGCTTCGCCTTCGTTGAAACGGGAAAAGAAAGCAGTCCGGTCCACCCGGTTGAGCGCGGCGGATGTCCAATCCAGCACCTCGACCAGACCAAGCGGTTGCAGCCGGCCGGGGTCGGAAAGCTGCTGAAACAAGGCTCGCAGCACCGGAGCACGCAGATGCCAGACCGCAGTGCGCCAGGCGAAGTCGCCGGTGGGCGATTGTCGCGCCCACAGCACCCAGGCGGAGAAGATGCCATAGAACAGTGTTTGCACCAGCGTCGAATGGAAAAAGCGAGCACCTTTTTCACCTTCGAAGCGGATA
>JANQSQ010000108.1 GCA_028283985.1 Rhodothermales bacterium
ACGCCAGCATACTGCCATCGGGCGAAAAGGCTACCGAACGAACATCCCGAATATGCCCCGCGAGCGTTGCGGCGGTAGATCCCGTAGCCACATTCCACAGCCTGACGGTCCCGTCACGGGACCCGGACGCCACCATACTGCTATCGGGCGAAAAGACCGCCGAATGGACCCAATGCTTATGCCCGACACCGGTGGTAATCGGCCAACTCCTTGCCAGCTGACCAAAGCTCCGTCCGTGTACAAATGGCGTAGCCGCCAACAAAAGACCCACAAGCACATACTTGCCCGGCCTAAAGGCAGGAAACACCGTACGGCGCTCATGCTGTCTGGCGCAAAGGCCATCTGCGCGAATCGGTCGGGATCCGCAAACGCGAAATGGAGGATACATCATCTCTCTCCTGCCGCCTTGTGGAAATGAAAATGGGGAATCTTCCGAATGACGAGCCGCCTGCACGGCATATGATCGCAATGCATTCCCCGAAGCCCATGGGAACGACCGCAGGAGTGACGATCCCTGAAACGTCACAAGTTTCGAAAATTATACGCGGGGCTCCTACCCAAAGTCAAACTTCCTGAACGAATTCGCCTGTCTTTTATCCGGAAGCGTGCATATAATGCATATCATAATAAAACGCCGGGGCCGAAGGCGGCCACGGCATATCCCGCGCTCAAAGAACCACTGGAATCTGAGACGTGAAACGGATTCGTTCACTGCTATTGGTAATATTTCTTTTGGGCGTTCTGGGCGCCGGCAGCGAGTTGATCCTGCTGGGCCACTATGAGGAGCCGTGGCAAATCGTGCCGCTTGGACTGATGGGACTGAGTCTGGCGGTTCTCGCTGTCCGGCTTTTTCGCAACGACGCGCGAGCCCTGCGCGTTTTCCGGATATGCATGCTTCTGTTCGTCGCCGCGGGCATCCTGGGCGTTTATCTGCACTACCAAAGCAATGTCGAATTCGAATTGGAAATGAACCCCGCAGCTGCGGGATGGGAATTGATCCGGGAGTCTCTGACCGGAGCGATGCCGGCCCTGGCGCCCGGAACCATGGTGCATCTCGGACTCATCGGACTCCTCTACACCTGGCGGCATCCGATATTCTCTCCCTCCCGGAACAGGGCAGATACATCCCTGGAAACAAACGAGACAAAGCCATCACACGAGGAAAAACAATGACACAACGCATCCCGGCCCGACTGTTCGTACTGCTTGCAGCGCTTGCCCTGCCCACCGCCATTGCCGCCAAGGCCCAGGTGGGGCAGAACATGGGGGTGCTCAACCCGAACACGGCCGCCGAATCCGAACTTGCAGCGCTGCCCCATATGAATGCAGCGAAGGCGGACTCGATCGTTGCAGGGCGTCCGTTTACGGATATGCTTGAGGTCAACGCGCTGATCGGGGCATCGTTGGATGAAACCCGGCAGGACGAACTGTACGCCCGGCTTTTCCTCCCTCTGAACCTGAATGACACAAGCAGAGACGAAATTCTCCTGGTTCCCGGAGTCGGCAACCGGATGGCCCATGAGTTCGACGAATACAAACCGTACGCCCACATGGCCGAATTCCGCCGGGAAATAGGCAAATATGTAGACGACGAGGAGGTGGCGCGACTGGAGCAGTTCGTCTTCGTGCCGATCGATCTGAACACGGCCAGCGACGAAGACATTCTTACGATTCCGAATCTGGGCAACCGGATGCTTCATGAATTCAAGGAATACCGGCCGTACAGCCGAATCGAACAGTTTCGCCGGGAGATAGGCAAGTATGTCGATGACGACGAAGTCGCGCGCCTGGAACGCTATGTGGAAATTCGGTCTCAGGATCAAGCCGAATGAAAATCGCTCTTCTCGGTTTCGGTACCCGCGGGGATGTGCAGCCGTACGTCGCTCTCGGCAAGGCGCTGAAGGCGCGCGGCCACGACATCCTGCTGGGAGCTCCCGACAATTTCAGGGACTGGGTCGAAGGACATGGGCTGAAGTTTCACGGCCTCGGAATCGACATGGAGGCATTTCTCCGGTCTCCTGAAATCCGCCGCGTCATGGCCGGAAATTGGTTCGCGCTCGCCAAGATCTGGCGGCAGACGATTCACCCTATGGTGCTGAACCTTCTGGAGAACACCTGGGAAGCCGGAAAGGATGCGGATGCGATCGTCTATCATCCCAAAGTCGTCGGCGCCACGGATGTCTCGGAAGCCACCGGCGCGCGCCTGGCGTGCGCCGCCCCGATCCCGCTTTTCCCTACCGGAGAATTCCCGCTGCTCACCCCAAAGCGGAACTTCGGCGCCCGGCTTAACCGCTTCACCTACAACGGGTATTACCTGGCCCGACCACCGTATTTGAAAATCATCAACCGCTGGCGCTCGGAGTCCCTGGGGCTCGGTAAAGGACCGGCGCTGGCTCCCCTTGGGGGCTACAAGGGCGGCATGGCGACACGGATATGCGCCGTTTCCCCGTCCGTCATACCCCGCCCGGACGATTGGGGCGAGGACATGCACATGACCGGGTACTGGTTTCTCGACGAAGGGCGCGACTGGCGCCCGGACCCCGCCCTCGCCGAGTTCCTCGACGCCGGCGATCCGCCCGTGTATATCGGCTTCGGATCCATGACCACGCAGCGCCCCGACCATCTCGCGCGGCAGATCGTCGAGGGAGTGCGACGCGCCGGCGCGCGGGCTCTTCTGGCTACGGGCTGGGGCGGCCTGGAAAAATTGGAAGTTCCCGAAACGGTGCATGTGATCGAGGGAGCTCCGCATGACGCCTTGTTCCGGCATGTCAGCGCAGTCGTCCACCATGGCGGAGCGGGAACGACGGCGGCCGGCTTGCGATCCGGCCGGCCGGCACTGGTGTGTCCTCTGGCCGTCGATCAACCTTTCTGGGGGCGCCGTGTGCGGGCGTTAGGCTGCGGCCCTGAACCGCAGCGACTCAAGCGCCTGACCGCCGATTCCTTCGCGCGCGGATTGGAAGACCTGGTCCGAAACGACTCGTACCGCACCCGCGCGACCGACATCGCCCGGGCCATCGCCAGCGAAGACGGCATTGGCCGCGCCATCGAGATCATCACCGAAGGATAGGCTATTCTGTATATTCAGTCCATCAAGGGCGCTTCTGCATCCCTTTCGATGAATACCCGACGAGGCGCACCCATGCATCATTCTCGCAAGCAAACCATCGTCTCATGCGTAATCCCGTTCACAGACCAGCACTCCTTTCGGTACTTTTAGCCCTGATCCTGACCGGCGGCTGCGCCGGAGAAGAAGACGCTCCGGAAGCTGCCGATACGCAGCCGACTCCCGCCATACGCATTGTCTTCTTCGGGGACTCCATCACCGAAGCAGGCGTCTTTCCGGGAGGATATGTCACCCTGGCGTCGGAAGCCCTGACGGAACAATACCCCGGAGGCACGGTCGAGGTGATCGGCGCGGGCATAAGCGGGCATAAGGTGCCCGATCTGCAGGAACGACTCGACCGCGATGTGCTGGTCCACGATCCCACGCATGTAGTGATCTATATCGGCATCAACGATGTCTGGCACTTTTATGAATTCGATCACGTCACGGGCACGGAGCGGGAAGTATTCGAGGAAGGATTGCACGATCTGATCTCAACCATGCAGGGTGCGGGCATACATGTTTCCCTGTGCACCCCCAGCGTGATCGGAGAAGACCCGGCCAGTGACACGGAGGTCAACCGGGCGCTCATGGAATACGCGGATATTTCGCGTGCCGTGGCGGAAACTTCCGGAGCTACCCTGTGCGACTTGCGGGCCGCATTCGAGGACCACCTCGCAGCACACAATCCCGATAAACGCTACGAGGGGGTGCTGACCACCGACGGCGTGCACCTCAACGAGGAGGGTAACCGGTTCGTCGCCGACCTGATGCTGGAGCATCTGGAACGGCTGCTCGAGCAGTGAGGCGCAAAGCCGACCGGTCTGCACACCCACATACCCTCCCGATCCAGGGCCTGTTAACACTATGCAGCGGCGCGCTGCGGGGCCTACTTGACGAGCAGCATCCTTTTCGTCAAAACCGCTTCGGGCGTGGACAGTTCGTACAGGTACACGCCCGTCGGCAAGCCCTTCGCGTCGAAAATCTCCGTATGGCTTCCTGGCGCCCGCACGCCATCGACGAGCACCGCCACCTCCCTACCGACCGCATCGTACACGGCAAGGCGGACATGGCCCGCGCGGGGCAGCGTAAAACGAATGGACGTTTCGGGATTGAACGGATTGGGATAGTTCTGATCGAGCCGGATGCTTGCAGGCAACTCTTCGGATTCGGCGCTGACCACCCCGGCGCATTCGTACACACGCACATAATCGACTTGCAGACGCTGGGGCCAGATGTTCGGATCTATCCCCTGCTGCCCGCCCCAGGTCCCGCCCACGGCGATATTGAAAATCAAATGGAACGGGTGATCGAACGGCCATTCCCGGTCACTGGCAGCCGGATTGGTCAAGCGTTCGTTCCGAAACGTAAAATAATGCGTGTCATTGACATAGCCGCGTATATCGGACGGCGTCCATTCCACCGCATACACATTGAATTCCGAACGAGCTGTCCGCACCGTCTTGAATGCGCCCTTTTGCGTGCCCCTCAAATGATTGTATGCTGCCGTATGCACGGTGAAATGCACCTTGTCCGGATCGAATCCCACATGCTCCATGATGTCGATCTCGCCGGCCCGGGGCCACCCTCCATATCGGCTCAGATCCGGCAGCATCCATATGGCGGGCCATGTTCCTCTGCCGGACGGCAGGATAGCGCTGGCCTCGAACCGGCCGTATGTCCATTCCTGCTTGGAAAGCAAACGGGTGGACGTATATCTTTTGCCTGAATAGGTCTCCCGGTGCGCCTCGATGATCAGGACGCCATCTTCGACCCGAGCATTCTTCGAACGTTCTGCAGTGTAAAACTGCAACTCCTGGTTGCCCCATCCGTGTCCTCCTGTTTCATAACGCCAATTCGAAGCGTTCGGGAGCCCATCCTCGTCGAATTCGTCGCTCCATACCAGATCGCCCACTTCACAAGTGCCTGATCCGGACCTGGATTCCGGGTCGGACGCTTCCACCGGCAGGGCGTTTACACCGAATAGACACGCCAGGACCGGCAAAAACAAATACCGTATACAGGACACTCCGATCAAAACCTCTTCGTTCAGCACTTCACTTTTGCGCGGATAGGATGTCATGATTCAATCGTTGAAATAAGCGGGGAAACATTGCGGATTCGGGGCATCCGCGGAGAGGAGGCGCCCTTCGGGAGACTACAAGGGGTTCGCTCTACCGGGGATATTTTTTCATATCCTTGCCTGCCTGTATCAGTTCCGCCGAGTATTGCTTGCTGCGTTCCCGGAACGAAGCGATCCGGACCGCTTGCGATACGTCCTCGATCAGGTTGCGCTCCTCTGCGGGATCGTTGACCAGATCGAACAACTGCTCGAAATCCGGCGCTCTCCCTTCGAAATCCACATCTTTCGCGGTGTACTGCGACGTATCGCTGCGGAAGTAACGAACGTATTTCCAGTCTTTCGTCCGGACCGCCTCGATGAAGGGGCCCGCACGTAACAGAAAGAGACTTTCAAGAAATATCTCGTCCCGCCACGCCGCCTCGGGATCCTCGATAAGCGGGCGCAGGCTGCGCCCCTGCATGGTCTGCGGCACATCGAGACCGGCATAGGAAACGATGGTCGCGGGAACATCGATGCTGAGTGCAAGCTCGTCGATTGTGACGCCGCGCCCGCCGACCGGTGTTCGGGGATCGTACACGATGAGCGGAACGCGCGTAGCCACATCGTAGAGCAGGGATTTGCCGCCCATCGAATATTCGCCCATCAACAAACCGTGATCGCTCGAAAAGATGATGATCGTGTTGTCCGCCAGCCCCCGCCGCTCGAGGCTCTCGCGCAGTTTGCCGACCGCGATATCCAGTCCATGGATCAACTGGTAGTAACGAATATGGTACTCGCGCAGCACATCGTCGCCGGCGTAGCTGTACGAATACGTGGTCATCCGCCCTTCGCGCGGGTGCACATCCAGCGGAATATGCTGCGCCGTATCGTCTCCCCGGGAAGCCGGAAGCACAATCCCGCGATCCCTGTACAAGGAGCCGTACACCGGATGATCCGTCAGTTCGGGATGCGTGTTCGCAGGCGTAAACATACGGTTCAGACCCTGTTCGTCCGGATAAAGCATAGTGCCGGAAATGGATCCGTGCGGCGCCGAAAAACTGACCGATAGCATAAACGGGCGGTCGGCGGGCGCCTGATCGAGAAAACGCTCGATGCTCTCGCTCATGATCGGGGTCACGATCTCGCCTTCCGAGTCATGGTAGATGGCAAGATGGTCGAATTCCCTGGGTCGGAACCGCGCCCAGTCGTCATGTCCCCGCCAGAAATCGAACTTTTCGAGCGGGCTACCGCGAAACGAATACTGCTGGAGGCCGATTTTCCCGACGAATCCGACGTGATAGCCTGCGTGGCGCAAGAGGGCGGGATAGGTCTGATTCCACTGGGTTTCCGAAAGCACATTCGGCGACGAGAAACCGATCTGATGCACGCGCTCGTACTGGCCGTTCATGAAACTTACGCGG
>JANQSQ010000120.1 GCA_028283985.1 Rhodothermales bacterium
TCGGGGCGTTCGCCGTCACCGCAGGATTGGGCGCATCGGAGCGGACGGCCGCCTTCAAGCAGGCAGGCGACGACTACAGCGCCATCATGCTGCAGGCGCTGGCGGATCGGCTGGCCGAGGCCTTCGCCGAATATCTGCATCTTCGGGTGCGCCGCGAATTCTGGGGCTATGCGCCAAAGGAATCGCTGGACAATGCCGATCTGATCGCAGAATCGTACCGGGGCATTCGCCCCGCCCCGGGCTATCCGGCCTGTCCGGAACACAGCGAAAAACAGAAACTCTGGGAGCTGCTGGACGTCCGGGAACGCATCGGCGTGGAACTCACCGAATCCTGGGCGATGCTGCCGGGCGCTTCCGTCAGCGGGTGGTACTTTTCGCACCCGAAGACGCGCTACTTCGACGTGGGGTTGATCGGCAAAGATCAGGTCGAGGACTATGCCCGGCGGAAGGGACTGCCGGTTGCAGAGGCCGAACGGCTGCTCCGGCCCAATCTGGGGTACGAGGTCTGAGACCCGCCTTCACGTATTTTAAGGATACTCTGATCAAAACCGCTCCGCTCAGCGCTTCACGATCGTGAAGCGCGCTTCGGGAGGCTGCGCGGACTTAATCAGAGTATCCTTATCTTCCGTTCCGCCTGCATCCTATCCGTACTGTATGCGTTGAATCAGGTTTGTCGTTTTTCCAAGGGCCTGTTACCGCATCTGCACGCATGGCGACTACCCGGAACCCGATCCCTGCGAAAGCGCAACCCGGCGCGCTCCGCGGCGCTGCATCCCGCTCGCCGCGCTCTTCCCGGCGGCCCATCGTCATTCGCGGCGCCCGGCAACACAATCTGAAAGGGATCGACCTGGAGTTGCCGCGCAACAAGATCATCGTCTTCACCGGACCGTCCGGCTCGGGAAAATCCTCGCTCGCTTTCGACACGATCTACGCGGAGGGACAGCGGCGCTACGTCGAAAGCCTGAGCGCCTACGCCCGGCAGTTCCTCGAACGCATGGATAAGCCGGATGTCGATCTGATCACCGGACTGGCGCCGGCTATCGCCATCGAGCAGAAAACGACGTCGAAAAATCCCCGCTCGACGATCGCTACGCAAACGGAAATATACGATCATCTCCGGCTCCTTTTTGCGCGCATCGGTCGCACGATCTCCCCTGTGAGCGGCGAAGAAGTAACCCGGGACGCCCCCCGGTCCGCGGCCGAGCGAGTGCACGCCATCGCGGAAGACCGGACCCGGTTCTATGTGTGCTTTCCCATCCCCGATCACAAAAAGACCTCTCTCGAAAAGGAACTGGGCGCGCTGCGGCAGCGGGGATTTTTCCGGTTGCTGCTTCTCCCTTCCGGAAAAGGAAAAAATGCCGGCAACAAGGAACGCATTCTCGACCTGAACGAGGAAACCCCCGAAAAAGCCGCCGGATATCCCCGCAAGCGCCTGCTCGTGCTGGTGGATCGGCTGGTCGTTCGTCATGGAGACGAGGGCAACCTTTCGCGCATCTCGGATTCGGCGGAGCAGGCGTTCCGGGAGAGCGCCGGTCGCTGCGTCGTGCATATTCACGGGGGAGAGACACTGCGCTTCAGCGAATTCTTCGAACGCGACGGGATGCGCTTCGAAGAACCGTCGCCGCTCCTGTTCTCGTTCAACAGCCCGTTGGGCGCATGCCCCGCCTGTCAGGGGTTCGGCCGGATCACGGGGCTGGACGAAGACCTCATCATTCCCGATCGCAATCTTTCCATCCGGCAGGGCGCCATCGCCCCGTTCCGCACCGACCGCTGGAGCAAGTATTTCCGGGACCTGGTCCGGGTCGCCGCGGAACGCCGGATCGACATCGACACGCCCTGGCGCGAACTGCCGGAGGAGGTGCGCGACCTCGCCTGGAACGGGGCAGATAACTACATCGGCATCCGGGGCTTCTTCGAATTTCTGGAGCGGAAGAAGTACAAGATGCATTACCGGATCTTCCACGCCCGGTTCAGGGGCTACATGCCGTGCCCGGAATGCGATAGGTATCGCGTGCGCCGGGAAGCGCAGTACGTGAAAGTCGGGGGACTGCATATCGGCGAAATATGCGAACTGACGACGAAGGACGCCCGCGACTTCTTCAGGGATCTGACGCTCTCCGATCACGAAGAAAAGATCGCCGGCCGCGTGCTGGAAGAGATTCGCAAGCGGCTGACCTACCTCGTCGAGGTGGGGCTCGACTATCTGTCGCTGGACCGCCTCTCGCAGACACTTTCAGGCGGCGAAAGCCAGCGCATTCATCTTTCGACCTCGCTCGGATCGTCGCTGGTCGGGTCGCTCTACGTACTCGACGAGCCATCCATCGGACTGCATCCCCGGGATAACGACCGGCTGATACGCATCCTCGAAAATCTGCGCGATATCGGGAACACCGTGCTGGTCGTGGAACATGAAGCGGCCATGATGAAACGGGCGGATCAGATCGTCGATCTTGGTCCCGGCGCCGGCCGGCTCGGCGGGGAAGTAATCTTCCAGGGCAGCTACGACGAGCTGCTGCGCGACCCGCGCTCGTTGACCGGAGCCTATCTGGGCGGACGGGAACAGATTCCCGTGCCCGCCGCGCGCAGGCCGGTCTACGACGACCATGCCCTGTACGTGGAACATGCCCGGCAGCACAACCTGATGCGCCTGGACGTGCGGTTTCCTCTGGATATGATCACCTGCGTGACCGGAGTAAGCGGCTCCGGCAAATCGACGCTGGTGCACCAAACACTGTACAACGGCCTGATGCGTCTCAAAGGCTACCGGGTCGAGGGCGGCGTGGGCGCCCACGACATCATCCGCGGACACCAACTCGTCGACCGCATCGAAATGGTCGATCAGAGCCCTATCGGGAAATCCCCCCGCTCCAATCCGGCCACCTACACCAAAGTGTTCGATCACGTGCGGGAAATCCTTGCCAACACGCACCAGGCCCGCATGCAGGGATTGAAGCCCGGCTACTTTTCGTTCAACATACCCGGCGGAAGATGCGAAACCTGCCAGGGCGAGGGCATCGTGAAGGTCGAAATGCAATTCCTTGCGGACCTGTATCTCGAATGCCAGGCGTGCCGGGGAAGCCGGTACAAAAAGGAGACCCTCGAAATCCGGTACCGGGGCAAACAGGTGGCCGATATCCTCCGGATGACCATCGACGAAGCAGGCGACTTCTTTGCGGACCATGCCCCCATCATGGGCAAGCTGCGGGTGCTGCAGAATATCGGCCTTGGATACCTGACCCTGGGACAACCTTCCAACACCCTTTCAGGAGGCGAATCCCAGCGGCTGAAACTGGCCTCCTTCCTCGGAAAGCCCTCCCGGGACCGCGTGCTGTACATGCTGGACGAACCCACCACGGGTCTGCATTTCGACGACATCCGAAAACTCGTGGCGGCATTGAACGCGCTTGTCGACGAAGGTCATTCCGTTATTCTCATCGAACACAATATGGATGTGATAAAGTGCGCGGATTGGATAATCGATCTCGGTCCGGAAGGAGGAAGACGCGGCGGATTCGTGGTGGCGGAAGGAACGCCCGAAGAGATTGCCGCCATGCCGGACAGCCACACTGGAAAATTTTTGAAAGAGATGCTACCGTAGCGCGTTACTTTTCGGGGGTTTCCTGCGGCTTATCTATGTCAGCGGGAAATTTCGGGGATCATCGCCTTCCCCGGACAATCGCCGCGAACACAGGCTCCATGCAGTACGAAACGTATACGATACACCGGGAACGCATCCGGGTAGGGCCGCCGGCCCTGCGCCGGGTGGCGCTCTTTACGGGCGCATACAACCACATCGCCGACGGCGTGTCGCTCACGTTGAACCGGCTGGTGTCCTACCTTGAAGCGCACGATACGGAGGTACTGATCTTTGCGCCGACCATTGCCGAGCCGCCCGTGGATCATGCCGGCATCCTGGCCCCTGTTCCCTCGGTGCCGGTGCCGCAACGATCCGAGTACCGTCTCTCGCTGGGACTCACATCGAACGCCCGGTCCCTGCTTCGGACATTCCGGCCCCACCTGTTCCACATCGCCACACCCGACCTGCTGGGATATCAGGCGCTGCGCTTCGCCGGAAGAGAAGGCATTCCTGCGGTGGCCTCCTACCATACGCACTTCTCTTCGTATCTCAAGTACTACGGTTTCGGTCGGCTGGAGGGCCGGTCATGGAAATACCTCCAGCACTTTTACGATCAGTGCCGGCATGTGTACGTACCCTCGCAGTCCATGGCCGAAGTACTGCACTCCCGGGGTATCAGCAGGGGAATACGCCTCTGGATGCGCGGCGTCGACACGCATCGCTTCAATCCGGCGTACTACGACATGGAATGGCGCCGCTCGATCGGCGTGCAAGACGACGAGGTGCTCGTAAGCTTCATCGGGCGAGTCGTCCGGGAAAAGGGCGTGCATACCTTTACGGACGTCGTGCGAAGCCTGGAGCAGCGGGGCATAAAGCACCGGAGCATGATCGTGGGAGACGGGCCCGTGCTGGACGAGCTCCGCAACCAACTCCCTCGTACCATCTTCACCGGGCGGCTTGAAAACGAGCAACTCGCCCGCGCATACGCCTCTTCGGAGGTTTTTCTCTTCCCCAGCGATACGGAAACATTCGGCAACGTTACGCTCGAAGCCATGGCTTCCGGACTGCCGACGGTGTGCGCCGACGCCACGGGAAGCCGCACCCTTGTGGAACATGGCAAAACCGGCTTGCTGGCTGCTCCCGGCGACACCCGCGCCTTTGTGCAGGCCGTGCAGCATCTGATCCGGGACGAACCCGAACGCCGTCGTATGGGCGCCGCAGCCCGGGATTGCGCACGCCAATACGACTGGAATACGGTCATGGCCCACATGGTGCGCTATTACGACGAAATTCTGTATCC
>JANQSQ010000138.1 GCA_028283985.1 Rhodothermales bacterium
CGATACAATTGGCATCGACCACATGCCAGCTTGAAATACCGAACGCCTATCCAATCCCTCGATATCCCACTGAATAACCTGGTGAGTTTACACAACTAGAGCGCCCCGAGAAGGCAGAAAGTAGCCAATGACGGTGCGGAGCGGAGTTTGTACCCTGTGGCGTCGCTCCGAAATCAATGCGCTGGACGCCCCTGGGTTACCCTGCATCTGGCGAGGGATATCCACCGTACAATGCAAAAAATCTCAGGCAGGGCTTGATAGTGACCGGGCCAGGGATTACATTTCCACCACTATCCGCTATGCTCGTAGGCGAGCCTGTTATAGGCCCTCGTGCGGCAACGCACGGGGGCTTTCATTTTCTAAAACCGGGGGTGGGGTATGTCGAAGGTGGCGATTTTGGTTGATGGAGGCTATTTGCGAAAAATTGCCCAAAAAGCCAAGCATCATTACAGTCCCGATTTTATAGAGAGGGTGTGTTTAAGTATCACACGGCAGGATGAAGAAATTTTCCGGATACTCTACTATGATTGCGATCCTTACAATGGGGAAGTAACTCTTCCGGTATCCGGGAAGAAACGGAAATTCAGCGGCAACAAATGGTTGGATATTTTGGCGGGCAAGGATGCTTTTGCAGTTCGCCGGGGCGTTCTGAAGTTCCGAGGATTCAAGCCTAAAAGCATTCCTGTAAAGGGCAGGCCCCTTTCCGATGATGATTTTCGTCCGGATTTTGAACAAAAAGGGGTTGATATGCGCATCGGTCTTGACATTGCGACGTTTTCAACCTCAAAAGCCGTGGATCGGATCATCCTTGTATCCGGGGACACTGACTGCGTGCCTGCTATGAAGCACGGTCGGATAGCAGGGCTTCAAATGGTTATAGTCCAGTTCCCGCGTCAAAATCTTTCACGAGAACTGTTGATGCGCGTCGACGAGAGGAGGTGTGTTCAATGGCCTTGACCAATCCGGCAAATCCTTGGGCAAACGGCAAATCCTTGGGCTAACGGCAATTCCGCCGGGCATTCCATAAATTTGGGCACCGCAACCCATGACCTACGCCTGACCGGCCATAATTCCCCATGCCCACCGACACCTCCGAACGCGGCCTTGAGCGCCTGATCTGCATGGCGCTGACCGGAGAGCCGTGCGACCCGGCGCAGGAAGGCATGGTGCGGGAGCGTCCGGCAACCTACGGCGTGGGCTGGATTTGCGGCGATCCCCGCGACTACGACCGCGAGTACTGTGTAGACCTGGCGCAGCTATCCGCCTTCCTGCAGGAAACGCAGCCGGAAATCGCTTCCTCGCTTAACCTTCATGACGATAATCCGGTCCGGCGCAAATTTCTGTCCCGTCTCGAGGGGTGCATTGCCAAACAGGGTACGATTCATGCGCTGCGTAATGGCGTAAAGCATGGTCCCCATCAAATCGAT
>JANQSQ010000144.1 GCA_028283985.1 Rhodothermales bacterium
AGACCGATGACGCTCTCGACCGTCGTCGTCTTGCCGGCGCCGTTCGGTCCGATGATCCCGAAGATCTCCCCCGGCCTTACGGAAAACGACACGCCGTCCACCGCCACGGTTTCCCCGTAGGTCTTGCGGATCGCTTCGACTTCAATAATGGGTTGCATAACGTTTTCTGTGACCCGGGTTCTGCGTCGGAAGGCTTCCTAATAATACGAAAGACGACCCGAATCGGGATCGTCTTGCCGGGCTGCCGGGAGCCGCTAACGACAGACCGGGTTGCGGCGGTTTTTCGTTGGGACAGTAATGGGGTTGTATCGTGTGTACGGGGGGATTTGTTGCGGGTTGCGTTTTGCGGGTTTTTCAAGTAAGCTCTGCGGGGCTGTAATTCTTTATGCCATGCTGACCCCTGAATTTTTCCAACATCTTGCCCCGGGCAAGCCGTACGGGTGCATAATCCATGCTCCGCTCGACGCTCCGGACGATTGGGATGCTCAGTATGAAGACCTGGCAATTCGACAAAACGGGCGAAAAAGGATAAGGCGCTCTTTCTGATCATGTTCAACGGCTTACGTCAGAGCGTATAGCGGCGTAGCGTAGCTACCTCGAACGTACGTAAAAAAAGCCCCTCTTCCTTTGGGTAGAGGGGCTTTTTTATTGCCCTGCCTTTCAGGTTATCCGCACAGACCTTGGCGGCTTATTGCACATACTCCTAAATCTGATCAGTAGAGTTTATATTTGTGAAATAGTGTGTGTATTTTGCGAGGGTTTTGTGAGAATGGTTCGCAAAACTATCCAGTTTTTGCGGGCCATTTCTCTGTACGTAATAAGTAACTACCCCAAACAAGAGGTAACGTAATGCACACACGAATTATGCTGCTTGTTATAGCAACGACTTTAATTGTTGTTCTTCCGGTGGCACAGCATGTATCTCCGCAACAGGAAGCCGCAGCCCAACAGGCCAAAACCATTCAGGATTGCGACGAATCACTTGAATCCGTAGAAGGTGATCCCTGCCACAACTCGGGCGGAAGCGGAAATGGAAATGGGGGCGAAGGCGGGCCGAGCAGTTCGAGTCCCTGTTGTGGCAACAATCACATGACTGTAAACGACAAGTGTTATTCCTGTTTCTGGATTGCCATGAACATAGGATTTCCTATAGCAGTGGCGAACGCGTGGGGTGGCGTGGTTGCCGGACTTGCTGCTTATTTTGGATGCCGGGCCGCATGTTGACAGCATCATCCACAAACTCTTTCATCAAACCTTTTGAGCCATGAAAAGCACTCTTTTTATGATCTTGGCCATGTTCGTGGCGGTGCCAAGCACCGCCACGAAAGATGAGTTGGCTACGCAAAACTCCGAGTCCGCTGTGGCAGTCGAAATAATGCCGCTCGAATATCTTCCGATCACTGTGGAAATTCCTTCCTCTGTCCAGGAGATGCCCACCGTAAAAACGGTGGGATGTTTTCGAAAGACGCGCGAAGATGCCTTACATCTTGTACCGTACACACTCATTGTGGGTATCGCGATGGAACTGCCTTACGAACTGAACCTCACTACCACTGCCGGTGCGCTCACTGGTGTATGGCTCGGGTGCAAGATCAAAAAGGTTCGAAGTAAAGACTAAGGAGAATTAGTGCAGATAGTGTGCTCTCCGCTAGAGACACGTCGAAGTACAAAAGCCCCGCTGGATTTTTCTATGGGCGGGGCTTTCTTTCTGACTGCACTCAACAAATAGCCATTCCGACCAAGATGACCACCAAGCATGAGAAATCTCTTGCCCGAGCCAAGCTGACCTTCTGGATAATCTTCGCGATACCCTCGATTCTTTTTATTATCCAGACAGTACAGTTTATCCTCTTCGCCAACGATGCGGAGATACACGCCTTACTCGCCTCCGGCGGGATGACGATGGATATGATCCTGCCTATAGCGATCGCCCTTGCCGCCGTGTTCTACATCGTTTTTTTTATTTCCTTTTTCTTCTTCGGACGCTACTTTGTAGAAAAGGCGAAAAACATGATACTACAGGAGCAAGTAGAGCAACTCTCAAAGTAGCAGCCAAACACCGGATTAATCAGAGTATCCTTCACCTATGAAACGCCTCATTCTTCTCTCGCTTTTCCTTTGCGCCACAGCTTCCGTTCATGCCCAATCAGCCTCGTCATGGACCGTAGGCGTGGGATACAGTGGCATAAGGTTCGATGATGAAATATTCCCGTTTGGAATTTATGCCCAGGCAACAAGGAAAATAAACGGGCATATGGCGGTCATTGCATCGGTGACCAGGCACAGCAAGAGCGAGAGTGAACAAGATGGCGAAATATCTATAGATTTAACTAATTCTATGCTTGGTGCGCTTGGCGGTATCATGGTTGCAGCGCCACTTACACCCTCACCGCTTAATTCGGGTTCGGGATTTTTATATGGCACTGCGAAAATAGGTATGGAGAAATGGGGAACAAAAGCAGAGTCGAACATACCACCTATTGGCAGCACCAGTATTGACGAATCAGAAAACGGTTTTGCCTTTGAACTGGGTGCCGGACTGCAAGCGCGTATACGTCGGCATATAGCCTTGGACATGTCAATAGCTTACCGCCGTAAAAATTACAACATCGAGGGAGGAGAGACTTTCTCGTTTAACGACTTTGTATGGTATGGAGGGCTGATATTCAGGCTGTAGCCCCCACCACATAGGGAAACTCCATATCCCGGTGTCCGCCCTCGTTTTTGGGCGAACTGTCGGATAAATACCTAAACTGGCTTGCCATCCGCATCGGTCACCGTCAGTTCGATGGTTGTCAAGGCGGAGAGCGTGCATACGGTTCGTTTCGATGCAACTGGCTTGCCGAACGGCTCGTACGTCTACCGCTTCGAAGCTACAGGCAAGGTCGTTAGCCGCGTAATGACGTTATCCCGATAGACTCACCGCGTCCAGTAACCCCCTTTCCCCGACAACCGGCCAGTCTCTGGTGCCGCGAGCGAAAACCCCAAGTGTCGGATAATTACTAAACTTGTACAGGCTGCCGAAGGCCGCATTGCGCTTGTCGGCCAGCCCCCATTGTTCCAGGAGCGGCTCATAGGGTACGGTATGCACGTACAAGGAGGAAAACAGGTCCAGCGCCTCCCACACTTTCATGCGTTCGGCGAGGGCGGCGGCCTGCAGTTGTACGCCGATACGCACTGCCAGCGCGGCCCGCTCCCTGACGGGGTCCAGCCCCAGCACCGATATCCGGCCCCGATCCGGCTTGCGCAGACCGATGACGCTC
>JANQSQ010000167.1 GCA_028283985.1 Rhodothermales bacterium
CGACCGGGGATACCTGGACGATTTCCACCACGCAGGAGCATGGCTACATGGAAGGACGTCCCCTTTTCCGTAAGGCCACCCTCGCGGAATTCAGGGAACACCCTACGTTTGCACCGGATGCGGTGCCTCCGCTTAAGGGACAGGAAGAGTGGGAGGATTACCCGGCGCTCTGGCAGAAACAACATCCTTCCGAACAGCCCGCTATCACGGAAAATCCCTATTACGAGAATCAGTGGGGGATGGTCATCGACCTGAATACCTGTACGGGCTGCAACGCCTGCGTGGTTGCGTGTAACAGCGAGAACAATGTGCAGATGGTGGGCAAGGAAGAGGTGGGCCTCGGGCGCGAGATGCACTGGTTGCGCATTGACCGTTATTTCGTTTCCGGGGAAGAGGATACGGACAATCCGGCCATGGTCGTGCAGCCGGTGCCGTGCATGCACTGCGAAAATGCTCCGTGCGAGGCGGTGTGTCCGGTGGCGGCGACCGTGCATTCCCCGGACGGTACGAACCAGATGATTTACAACCGCTGCATCGGTACGCGGTACTGCTCCAACAATTGCCCGTACAAGGTGCGCCGGTTCAGTTTCTTCAACTGGACGAAGACGCTGCCGGAAACGGTGCAGATGGCGCAGAATCCGAATGTGACGGTCCGTTTCCGGGGCGTCATGGAGAAATGTTCGTACTGCATCCAGCGGATTCGGGGCGCGCAGCATACTGCGCGCCTTGCCGATCGGGCGCTCCAGGACGGCGAAGTAAAGACGGCGTGTCAGCAGGCGTGCGGCATGCAGAGCATTACGTTCGGCGATCTGAACAACCCGGACAGTGCGGTGGCGCAGGCGAGGAAGAACCCTCGCCGGTACGAAATGCTGGCCGAACTGTCCGTCAAGCCGCGCACCTCGTATCTGGCGCGCGTAACGAACCCGAACCCCGAACTCGAACCCCAGGGATAATCTTCGTCGAACGCAGTGGGTCATTCAACGAGCCATATTACCGAGGCGCCGCTGGTTACCGGCAACCTGAGTTTTCACGAACTCACGGAACTGGTGGCGCGCCATGCGGAAAAGAAACCTCCCATGATCTGGTATGTGGCCATCGGGATTTCTTCGCTGATGTTGCTCAACCTGTTGGTGATGATCGCCTATCAGGTGTGGAATGGCGTCGGCGTTTGGGGCAATAACGTGCCCGTCGGCTGGGGATGGCCGATCGTCGATTTCGTGTTCTGGGTGGGTATCGGGCACGCGGGCACGCTGATTTCCGCCATTCTGTTTTTGTTCAGGCAGCGCTGGCGGACATCGATCAACCGGGCCGCGGAGGCCATGACGATCTTTGCGGTGATCTGCGCTCTGCTTTTCCCGACGATTCACGTGGGGAGGATCTGGGTGATATACTGGACGCTTCCGATTCCGAACCAGATGGACATGTGGCCGCAATTCAAGAGTCCCCTGTTGTGGGATGTTTTTGCGGTGTCGAGTTATTTCATCGTTTCGCTGATATTCTGGTATGTGGGCCTGATTCCGGATCTGGCTACGCTGCGCGACCGGGCCCGTTCGTTCATCAGGCAGCGCGTGCTGGGTATATTTTCCATGGGATGGACCGGCTCCAACCGGCACTGGCGCAACTATGAAAAGGCGTATCTGCTGCTGGCAGGTCTTGCCACGCCGCTTGTGCTTTCGGTGCACTCGGTGGTGTCCTTCGATTTTGCCGTATCCATCGTTCCCGGCTGGCACACCACCATTTTCCCACCCTATTTCGTGGCGGGCGCCATTTTTTCCGGGTTCGCCATGGTGGTGACGCTCATGGTGATTGCCCGGAAGGTCTATGGCATCGAGGACCTGATCACGCTCAACCACCTCGAGAAGATGAACATCATCATTCTTCTTACGGGCTCGATGGTGGGTTTTGCGTACATCACGGAACTTTTCATTGCCTGGTATTCACAGGTCGGGTACGAGCAGTATGCCTTCATCAATCGCGTCACCGGGCCGTATGCATGGGCTTACTGGATCATGATGTCGTGCAATCTCATTGCGCCCCAGGTGTTCTGGTTCAAGCGTCTGCGCCGCAACGTGCCCCTCATGTTCGTCATTTCCATCCTCGTGAACATCGGCATGTGGTTCGAACGCTTCGTGATCACTGTGATCTCGCTGCATCGTGACTATCTGCCTTCCAGCTGGGGATACTTTACACCCACCTGGGTCGATGTGATGACCTTCGTAGGATCGTTCGGGCTGTTTCTGACCCTGTTTCTGCTCTTCCTGCGGTTTGTGCCGATGGTGGCGCTCGCTGAGGTCAAGGGCGTGGTGCCGCAAGCCGATCCGCATTTTTACGACCGGGAATCGTCATGAAGAAGCTTCTTGCGCAAATAAAGGCGTCAATGGGCATCTACGAGAGCGAGCCCGTGTACGGGTTGCTTGCAGAGTTTTCCGATCCCGGAGCCCTGCTGCATGCGGCATCAGAGGTGCGGGAAGCGGGCTACCGGCGCTTCGATGTGCATTCGCCCTTTCCGATTCATGGCATGGACAAGGCCATGGGGCTCGGCAATTCGCTGGTCGGGTTTTTTACGCTGGGCGGCGGAATTACCGGATTCGCGCTGGCCTACTGGTTGCAATGGTGGACCGGGGAGGTGGCGTATCCCCTGAATATCAGCGGCAAGCCGTTTTTCGCCATCGAGCCGTCCATTCCCATCATGTTCGAATTGACGGTGCTTTTTGCGGCCTTCGGCGCAGTAGCGGGCATGCTTGCGTTGAACGGGCTGCCGCGTCCTCATAGCCCGCTTTTTTATTCCCGCAATTTTACGCGTGCGACCGACGACGCGTTTTTTCTGCACATTGCGGCGTCGGACAAGTGTTTCGACCTCGAGGGGACCCGGCAGTTGCTGACGGATATTGGGGGGTATCACGTGGAATTACTCACCGCAACAGAATGACGGCATGCGGCGAGCCCGGCGCAAGCCGGTTTCCCGCGCACAAGGATATATGCTCATGAAGAGAAGGGGAACGGTCCTGGTGTTTGCAGTCTTTTTGCTGGCGTCCTGCCGCGGCACGACGCATGAACATACGCCTATCCATCCCAACCTGAACATGGATTATCAGGAGCGGTTCGACCCGCAGGAGGCCAATGCCTTTTTTGCGGACGGGCGCTCCATGCGGCCGCCCGTTCCCGGAACGGTGGCGCGCGGCTTTTTGCATGAGGATACGCGGTTTCATGAGGGCCGGAACGCCGACGGGAGTTATGTGGAGGCCATGCCGATCCCGCTGACGATAGAACTCCTCGAACACGGGCAAACCCGGTACGACATTTTCTGTACCCCGTGTCATGGCGCCGCCGGCGATGGCGAAGGGATCATTACGACAGGCGATTTCGGGTACACGCCGGCTACGACCTATCACAACGACCGGTTGCGCGAGGAAACGGACGGCTATCTGTATGACGTGATTGCAAACGGCGTGCGCACCATGCCCGGCTATGCACACCAGATTCCGGTAGCGGACCGATGGGCCATCGTGGCCTATGTCCGGGCTCTTCAGCGCAGCCAGTATGCGTCCGAGGGCGACGTACCCGCCGTACTTCTCGACGATATCCGGCGTGGAGCGGGCGCCGGGGAGAATGAATAGATTCGATGGCGACACTGAAAAAGAGCCATATCACCCGGTGTTTACTGGATCCGTTTGCGTCGACCGCCGCCGATGCGCCGGATGCGTTCCGCTATAAGGGAGATTGGCGCATATGGGGTATTCCCTTGCTGGTCGGCGCGATCGGGCTCACGTCGGGATTGTCGGGCTGGCTGACGGATCCGCATCAGTTTTATTTTTCGTACCTGACAGGGTGGGTGTTCTGTCTGACCATTGCACTGGGAGCGTTGTACTTCGTGCTTATACAGCACCTGACGAGGGCGCGCTGGAGTATCGTGGTGCGGCGCCTGGCCGAAGCCTTGTTGTGGACCTTTCCGTTGCTGGCCGTACTGGGTATTCCCGTGCTTTTCGGGCTGCACGATCTCTATCATTGGACGCATGCAGACGCCGTCGCAACCGATCCCATCCTTGCCGGAAAGACGCCCTATCTGAATGTCCCGTTTTTTCTGGTACGCCTTGCGGTCTATTTCCTGGTGTGGAGTCTGCTCGCCTATCTTCTGTATCGCAATTCGCTTGCGCAGGATTGCACGGGCGATGAAGATATTCCGGCCCGTCAGCGCAAGGTTAGCGCCTGGGGGCTTGCGGTGGCAGCGCTTACCACTGCATTTGCGAGTTACGACTTGCTGATGTCGCTTGACCCGCACTGGTTTTCGACCATTTTCGGCGTATACGTGTTTGCGGGCGCCTTCATGTCGATTCACGCATTGCTTGCGCTTTGCGCCATGATACTCCAGAGTACCGGCAACCTGCGGGGGATCGTTACCACGGAGCACTACCAGGACCTCGGCAAACTGACCTTCGGTTTCGTCGTGTTCTGGACGTACATTGCGTTCAGCCAGTACATGTTGATATGGTACGGCAACATACCGGAAGAAACGCTCTGGTACCGTCACCGCCTCGGCCATGGCTGGGAAGTGCACAGCGCTGTGCTGCTTATTGGACATTTTATCGTGCCCTTTTTCCTGTTGCTGTCCAGAGCCGTCAAGCGGTCCAAACTGCTTCTCGGATTAATCTGCGTCTGGCTGCTTGCAATGCAGTGGTTCGATATCCACTGGTTGGCTGCGCCGGTGCTGCATCCCGACGCCGCCACGATTCATCTTCTGGACGTTGCGAACTGGGTGGGTCTCTTCGGGATCGTACTCGGTGTGTTCATGTACCGTCTTGTCCGGCACAGCCTTGTTCCTTTCCGGTCTCCCTGGCTGGACGATTCGCTGCATTTTGAAAATACCTGACGCTGACCATGTCGAATCCCACGGACATTTCGGAAGGGGCGCAATGGGTCGAAGGAACGGAGCGTCCGCATGTCGAGCAGGAAGGTATCGAAGCCGGTCAGATACTTGGTTTCGTGATCGTGATCGCGGTTCTCATTGGCCTGGCGGTCGTTGCGCTGTTTCAGTATACGGACCTTACGGCGCAAGAGGTGCTGGTGGAAGCCACCGATCAGGGCGTTTATCCCGAACTGGACGAAATACGCCTGCATGCCACCGTGCTGCTTACGCAGTACGAGGCCCTCGCAGGGACGGAGGGACGGTATCGTATTCCCATAGTGCGCGCCATGGAACTGATGGCGCAGGAGGCCCCGGTCCGCCCCGAGGAGTTTTATGCCCCCGAGTACATGGCCACGTACCCCGAGAGATGACAGCGCTCCGCAAACCATATCGAACCCGGACGAGGGGGACTACCCGGCGGTTTTTGTCCGCGCTGTGTGCATGCATCGTGTCCGGCGCGACGGTGCTGGCTGTCGTTGCGGCGACCCCGGCATTCGGGCAATCTACGCATGCGCTTCCTCCGCAGTTTGAAGGGATTGGCCTCGACCAGCGGCTCGGCGCCGAGCCGCCCCGCGATCTTGTTTTTCGAAACGAAGAGGGGGACGAGGTGGCTCTCGGTCAGTACTTCGATGGGAAACGCCCCGTATTGCTGACGCTGATTTATCACGAGTGTCCCACCATGTGCAACATGGTGCTGCACGGGCTGACCGAAACGCTGAAGGAGATGCCCTGGACGCCCGGCGATCAATTCGATGTGGTGACGGTGAGTTTCAATCCGCGCGAGACGCCGGCGCTGGCTGCGGAGAAGAAGGCCATGTACCTGAATATGCTGGGCAAGCCCGAAGCCGCGGACGGATGGCATTTTCTTACGGGAGAGGACGCTTCGATTGCGGCGCTTACGGAAGCAGTGGGATTCCGGTATAACTGGATCGAGGACGAGCAGATATACGCGCACCCGTTCACGCTCATTTTTCTGAGCGGAGAGGGGACCGTGATGCGGTATATGCCCGGTATACAGTTCGCTCCTTCGGACGTGCGGGCTGCGCTCATCGAGGTGTCGGAAGGGCGCGCGGGCTCGCCCCTCAACCGGGTTCTGCTGTATTGCCTGCAGTATGATCCGAACGCGAATTCGTATGTGCTCCATGCCGTCAATCTGATGAAGTTCAGCGGCGGCCTGGCTGTTGTCCTGCTGGGCGTATTCTTTGTTGCGATACGGCGCCGGGGGGCGCATCGCACATGGCCTACAACCACGCCCACACCCACGGCATAAATCCCCGGCCGGTTTTTCGCGCTCATACGGCGCTGCTCTTATTCAACGCATGAACATGTCCGCAGCAGGAGGCCCCGGCTCGGGAAACAGGAATCGGCAACCATGACCGGATCGTTTTGGCTGCCCGATGGCGCGTCGACCCTGTCGTCCGAAATCGACAGCCTGTTCCATTTCGTAAACTGGGCAAGCATCATCCTTTTCATAGGGGTGGTGGCAGCTATAGCATATCTTGCGTATCGCTACCGGCGGCGGCCAGGCGGCCCCGCTCCGGTGCGCGTGAAGCCGAACAAGATGGTGGAAATATCGTGGGTGGTGTTGCCCACGATCCTTGTGCTGATCGTTTTCAATTGGGGGTTCCGGTTGTTCATCGAGCAGAGCGTGGCGCCGCCGAACGCCTACGAGGTCTATGTGCGCGGCGCCATGTGGAGATGGGATTTCGAATATCCGACCGGCACCATCACGACCAATGAATTGCACGTACCCGTAGACCGTCCCGTGCGCCTTGTCATGAGCAGCGTCGACGTGCTGCACAGTTTCTTCGTGCCGGCCTTTCGCGTCAAGCAGGATGTATTGCCGGGCCGCTATTCTTCGGTCTGGTTCGAAGCCACGCGCGTGGATACGTTTCAGGTGTTCTGTACGGAATACTGCGGATCGGGGCATTCCGTGATGCTGGCTTCGGTCATTACCCATTCGCAGGGGGATTTCGAGGCATGGCTTGCCTCGGCGGGCGTGGACGAGGACACCCCGCTTCCCGAATTGGGTGCGCAATTGTACCAGCAACAGGCTTGCTTCGCATGTCACAGCCTGGATGGGAAGCCGGGCGCTGGTCCGACCTTTGCGGGATTGTACGGAAAGACCGAAACGCTCGATGACGGATCCACCGTGGTGGCGGACGACGACTACCTGCGCGAATCCATCGTCGAACCCGGCGCCAAGGTGGTGCAAGGGTATGTGGAAGGGGGAATGGCCCCCTACTTACATCTCAGCGAGCGGGAATTGTCCGCGCTGATCGCCTTTATCCGGGAGCAACAATAACGGGCGCGCTCGGACGCCGCCGCGTACGAAGA
>JANQSQ010000171.1 GCA_028283985.1 Rhodothermales bacterium
ACGCGGCTGTGCGCAATATCCCCGATAATAGAAACGTTTCGTCCTTCAAGAGACGGGTGGATATCCGTCAGCGTAAGCAGGTCCAGCAAAGCCTGCGTAGGATGTTCATGGGCGCCGTCTCCGGCATTGATTACCACGGCGTCCACACAGCGCGTCAGAAAAACAGGCGCGCCCGGCGACCGGTGCCGAATCACGACCATGTCCACCTTCATCGCCTCGATATTGCGGGCAGTGTCCTTGAGGGTTTCTCCCTTGGATACCGATGAGCCGGAAACGGAGAAGTTGACCGTCTCCGCCGACAACCGTTTTTCGGCCAGTTCGAAGGAAATGCGCGTCCGCGTGGAAGGCTCGAAAAAAAGGTTCACGACAGCCACGTCACGCAGTGTAGGCACGCGCCGGATAGGCCGATCCAGCACCGAGCGAAACTCCCGCGCCGTGCGAAGAATACGTTGTATTTCTTCTGCGTCGTATGTCGAAAGGCCAAGCAGATGCCGGTGTCTCAACGATTCCGGGGCAGATCGATCCTCCCGTGCTTCTTCGCGTGCGTGCATCAGTTATTCATTCGAAGTTTCCACCAGCCATACTCCTTCCCGGTCGTCTATCTCGTTCAACCGTACACGTACCTCTTCCCCGGGCAAGGTGGGCACCTGCCGGCCCACAATGTCCGCGCATACGGGAAGCTCCCGAAGACCGCGGTCAACGATCACAAGAAACTGTACGGCAGCCGGGCGACCGATATCCATAAGCGCATCGAACGCCGCCCGGGCCGTTCGCCCGGTATACAACACATCGTCCACCAATACGATGCGGCGCTCCGTGATGTCGAACGGAATGTCCGTGGCGCGTACGACGGGCTGCTTGAGACGAATTCGGAAATCGTCCCGATACATGGTGGCGTCGAGTACGCCGATCGGGACGGTCAGGGATTCGAAGTCCAATATCTTGTCGCGGATCCGCCGGGCCAGATACACACCGCGCGTCTGCATGCCTATCAACCCGAAATGGCGGGATGCATCCTCTTCAGGATGCATCATCTCCACAATCTGGCGCGCCATCCGGTTCAGTGTCCGGTCCAGATCGTGTGCATCCATCAATTGCGCCTTGATGCGATCTCTTACCCCCATACCGTATAAATTACGAGAAACGACGCCTGTTTCCAATCCGTCTGACGTACCTTCGGTATAACGGCTGGTAAACCCACCCATTCATTCCATTTGTTTCCCGCGATGCCCACCGTACAGGATACTACCCTGAAATACCTCGACCCGGTAGTCGTATCCCGCCTGAAGAACATGGAGCTCCGGGCGCGAATGATCGTCGAAGGATTTATTACGGGCATGCACAAGAGCCCGTACCATGGGTTCTCTGTAGAGTTCGCCGAACACCGGCCCTACATCGCCGGCGACGAGCCCCGATACGTGGACTGGAAGGTCTATGGGAAGACGGACCGGCACTACGTCAAACGGTTCGAAGAGGAAACCAACCTGCGGCACTATGTGGCGCTCGACACCTCCGCATCGATGCGCTACCGGGGACAGGCGCCTCTTTCCAAGATGGAATACGGCGCATACCTCGCGGCCGCACTGCACTATATCATGGTCAAGCAGCGCGACGCCACCGGACTGATTACGTTTGACGAGGAGATCCGCACCATCATGTCCCCGAGAAGCACGACATCCTGGCTGCGGCGACTCCTTGTCAGACTGCAACAAATCGTCGACAACCCGGCGCCGGAAAAACGCACAGGCGCCGCCGATGCACTCAGCGAGATCGCCGAACGCATCGCACGGCGTTCCCTCGTCGTGGTCATCACCGATCTCTTCGAAAACATCGGGCGCCACGAAGACCTGCTCAAAGCGCTGCGTCACCTGCGTTACCGCGGACACGAAGCACTCGTTTTCCATGTGCTCGAATCCGCTACCGAGCGCACATTCGATTTTCCAGACGTGCCCATGATCTTTCGCGATATGGAAACAGGGGAGGAAATTTCCCTGCAACCGGCGCACATACGCGAAAACTACAAGGAGGCTGCACAGTTTTTCGGAGACCGGTTTCGGCGCCAGTGCCTCGAATACGACATCGATTTCGTGGAACTGAATACAGCACAATCGTACGATACGGCCCTGCTGGCCTACCTGAACAAGCGAAAGAAGCTCGTCTGAGCCATCTCCCATGCGCGAACGTATACAAAAATTAAATGACGAACTGTTCGAGAAGATTGTAGATATCCGGCGTACGCTGCACCGGAACCCGGAATTGGCATACTCGGAGCGGGAAACCGCGAAACTGGTAGCAGACACCCTCGGACCGCTCGGTTTCGAGGTGCAAACCGGCGTGGCGCGCACCGGCATCGTCGCCACGCAGCACGGCGGGCGGCCCGGACCGGCTCTTGCGCTGCGGGCGGACATGGACGCCCTGCCTATCCAGGAAGAGAACACCTACGAGTTTGCCTCCGAGAACGACGGGGTCATGCACGCGTGCGGCCATGATGCACACACGGCCTCGCTGCTTGGCACGGCAACCATCCTGCACAGACTGCGCGAGGAGCTTCCCGGCAGCATTCGTTTCCTGTTCCAGCCGAGCGAAGAGAAACTTCCGGGAGGCGCCCTTCCCATGATCGAGGAAGGCGTACTCGGCGATGCGTTCGGCCCGGCCCCCGGGGCGGTATTCGGACAACATGTGCACCCCGGTCTCGACGCCGGCAAAATCGGGATTCGACCCGGAAGATATATGGCCTCGGCGGACGAAGTGCATATCAGGATCGAGGGAAAAGGCGGTCATGCCGCCACGCCCCACCTTCTGGATACCGACCCCACCCTCGTTGCTGCACATATCCTTGTGGCCCTGCAATCTGTCGTGAGCCGGTATTGTCCTCCCGATGTACCGAGCGTATTGACCATCGGACGATTCATAGCCGACGGCGCCACAAATGTCATTCCCTCACAAGCCGGTCTTGAAGGTTCTTTCCGCTCCCTCGATGAAGATTGGCGTTTCGAGGCGCACGAACATATTCGCCGCATTGCGGAAAAGACCGCGGAAGCGCACGGTGCGCAGGTCAGCGTGGACATTTCCGTAGGCTACCCGGTATTGCGCAATGATCCCGAGTCGGCGGAATTTGTCCGGGATGCGGCGGTGAACTATGTGGGCGAGGAGAACGTGGTCGATCTGGATATGTGGTACGCCTCGGAGGATTTCGCCTGGTTTCTGCGGGAAGCCCCAGGAGCCTTCTACCGGTTCGGCACCCGGAACGAAGACAAGAACATTGTGCATGGCCTCCATACGCCCCGGTTTACGATCGACGAGGAAGCCCTGCGAACAGCCCCGGGTTTTATGGCGTATCTGGCCGCGGAATATTTAAGGATACACTGAGCAGCATAGAAAATCTGCGCCCGGGGCGCTGGGCCATGCGGAAAGGGGGCAAGGCCACAGTGGGAACGGCAGACCATGCGGTTTTTTGCAAACCGGAAAGTCGGACGGATCAGTAGGGTGCAGGAGCGTTTACGGCCTCGACACGGGAGATTTGCGGTACGGAACGCTGGAGAGCCTGCTCAATACCGGCGCGCAGCGTCATGGCGCTCATGGGACAGGTACCGCAAGCGCCGAGCAATTCCAGTTCCACCACCATATCCGGCGTCACGTTCAGGAGACGCACGGACCCCCCGTCCGCCATCAGATAGGGCCGGATCATATCCAGGGCCTCTTCTATCCGGTCGCGGAGCTCATCGTCCGCGTCTCCGGCAGACTCATGTTGCCCGATGGGCTCGTTTTCTCCGGACATGTACGTTCCCCTGTGATCGATTAGGGCCTGTTAACACTATGCAGCAATGCTCTGTTCCGTCAGGCACGGCGTCA